>JBDTVB010000197.1:0-4717 GCA_040007415.1 Anaerolineaceae bacterium | reverse complement strand
TGCGTGGTGCCCTCGGTAGGATTCGAACCCACGACCGACCGGGTAGAAACCGGACGCTCTATCCTCTGAGCTACGAGGGCATTGGCTAAGGGTACATGCCCGGCCCCGCTGATTACAGGCGGTGCCGGGCGGGCGCCTTGCATGATCCCGGAGATCTGGTGCCTACTACGGCTCATGAAGGTTTCCCAAAGCGTTCGCGCGATCCAGGTGCCGGATGAGAACCCTATGCACCCGGATTTCACGTCCATCTACCTCATCGGCCCGAAGGGTGGCCAGTCGCTGACGATCGACTCGGGCGAAGCGATAGACCGCTACCGCTGGATGCTTCGCGGCTACCTCGCCGCGACCGAACACGCCGAGATCGGCATCGCCGCAATCACTCACCATCACTCCGACCACAGCGGGAACCTCAAGTGGGCGCGGGAGACGCTGAAGGCTGAGATCGCAATCCCGAGCAACGGCGCACCCCTTTTGAAGGGGAAACTGCCGAAGGACGGGGTGGTCAAGCTGACCGACAACCAGGTGATTGACCTGGGTGCGGGCGTTAAGGTGCGCGTCATTGTGACCCCCGGCCACAGCGTCGATTCGCTCTGCTACTACCTCGAGGATGAGGGCGTGCTTTTCAGCGGGGACACGCTACTGGGCAGTTCGACGACAACAGTGCACGACCTGGCGGCCTACCGGCGGACGTTGAAGCTGCTGTTGGAATTGCCAAACCTGAAGGTCATCTGCCCGGGGCACGGGCCGCTGGTTCACGACCCGCGCGAACGGCTGCAGTCGTACATCGACCACCGCAACCTGCGCGAACGCCAGATCGTTGATGTGCTCAAAGGCGGCGGAGCGATCGGCAGTTGGGACATCATGCTCCAGCTTTACCCCCACATTGATAAGCGACTGCATCGGGCCGCGGATAACAACGTGCGCAGTCACCTGACACAACTCGAGCACGAGGGCCGTCTGAAGGTGCACGCCGGCAAGCCGCGCAAACAGAAGTCAACGGCAAAAGCGATGGGCGAGATCGAGCACGTGCGGCGACGGGAGGCGGTGATCAGACAGGCGAAGCGATACGAGTCCGAGAAGCGGCGGGCTGAGATTCGGGCGCAGGAGAATCCGCCCAGCGCCGAGTGGATCGAGCCGCCCCGTTATGAGCTTGCCTGAGTTGGGGTGTCCTTGGGGGTCGAATGGAAGCTGCGCAAGCCCGCGGCCGAAAGCCAGGAGAATCCCTGCTAGTCACGAAGCGCGGCGTCTGTCACGCTCGGCCGTGGCGGACCGCAGATAGGGGTGTCCCATGCTGAAGGGCGACAAAGTGGTGCTCCGGGCGATGCGGCCGGAAGACCTGGAACGTTACGCCGAGTTCAAGAACGACGTAGAGGTAGAACTGCTGGGGAGCGACGAGGTTCCCGGGCCTACCGAACTGGGACGGCTGCAGGCCACGTACGAAGCGCATCTCAAGGCTCCGCGGGAATCGAGCGCCTGGTTTGCGATCGAAGTACAGGGGGGCAAGTTCATCGGCCAGTGCCTGCTCCACAATTTTGACAATGCCGCGCGCGCTTGCGAACTGGGCATCACCATCGGTGACCGTGACTACTGGGGACGCGGATATGGCCGCGACGCGGTGGGCCTGCTGCTGAAATACGCGTTCCGGCTACGCAACATGGAGCGGGTCTGGCTGAGCGTGAGCGGCACGAACCAGCGGGGGATCCGTTCGTACTCGGCGTGCGGGTTCATCGAGGAAGGCCGCCTACGGCGACATGTCTGGCTGGACGGTGCATACGACGACCTGGTTTACATGGGCATTCTTCGCGAGGAGTGGCCGGGATGGAAGAGCGGCGAAACGGGATCCTCCGGGGCTGCTGAGTAAGCTCTTCGGCCGCGTTCGACAAGAACGCGCCACCCCTTGAGAATCGGGCAATGCCTCGCATGAAACCAGACGTTTTCGAAGAGTTTCTCCGCCAGCCGCACGTCGGTGTCATCTCCACGCTGCGGAAGGACGGAATGCCCTACACGGTGCCGATCTGGTGGCTGTGGAAGCACAACGCGGTGTGGATCACGGGAACGTACTCGCGGGTCTGGTGTCAGCAGCTGCTGAAGGACCCGCGGGCGTCGCTCTGCATTGAAGCATTGACGCCGGTCTCCGGGCACATTGGTTTCGATGGGACCTGCACGGCGTTCGAACGGCCGGGCTTCGACATCTGGCCGATCTCGCGCGAGTTGGCGGAAAAGTATGTGGGCCGGGGCGACCCTGCCAATGCGGAGGCCGTCGAGAAGTTCTTCGCGAACATGCAGACCGAGCCCCGTCTGCTGTTTCGGCTTGAGCCGGAGACGACCCGCGCGATCGACATGCGTGTCTACCAGGGGAAGCGCGCCGACCGGGAGTTCCAGGAGCGCCAGGCTTCCGACTGACCGAACCGCAATCCGCAAGGAGACGTCCGTGGCAACGAACCCACTCGTGGAAGCTGGAATGCGCGCCCAGATCGCGCATTTTCGCGCTCACCTGAAGGCTGGCATGCCGCGTGTTGGCTGGAAGGCCGGGGCGGGCGGACTGGTGGCGCCGCTGAATGGGCACCGCAAGTTGGCATCGGGGGGGACTCACCGGATAGGCGCGGGAGTGCGCCAGATGGCGGAGGCGGAGACGGCGATTCGGGTCGGCAGCGGTGTCGTGGGCGTACCCACGCTGGACGTGGCCCGGAAATCGATCGCCGCTGTGTCGCCCGCGATCGAACTAATCGATTTCAACAAACCACGGCAGCCGCTCGACCAGTTGCTCGAACACAATATCCTGCGCGACGCGAGCGTGTTCGGTGCGGAGATTCCCTACGCAGGGATGCCATCGATTGCGGACCGGTCGCCGAGGGCGTTCAAGAACGGTGAGTTCGTGCAGGGGGTTGTTCCCGGCCGGGTGCCGGATGACCTCGCTGAGGTCGTTGTCATGATAGCTACGACTCTCGCGCCATTCGGGGAATCGGTGCTCGCGGGGGACTGGATCATCTGCGGGTCGTACATCGAACCGTTCGAAATCGTACGGGGAGACCTGGTTGAAGTGGACGCCGGATGGCTCGGCCGGGTGAGTGTGACTCTTGCCTGAGGGACTCGCTGCGCGACTGGACGGGGCGGCGCGTTGACATCCGAACAGGCTCCAGTACGATCCCCTTACTAACAGCAAGGACATGAACGCGCCCGACGGCCACGAGATGGTTGCCGGGCGCGATGAGTTATGACACATCAAGTTTTCCGCCGCCTCGATATCAGCGTGCAGCCGGTCCCCAAACAGGATGCGGAGGAGCGAAAGCGCAACTTCGATGAGACCTACATCGGCTTCGATCTGAACGCCGCCAAGATCGAGGCGTCGCGCTGCATCCAATGCCCGTCGGCGCCTTGCCAGGAAGCATGCCCGGTTTCAAACGACATACCGGGAGCGTTCGCGCTGCTCGAGACGGGCGACATCCTTGGGGCGGCGAACGTGTTCAGGCAGACCAGCAATCTCCCGGAGATGTGCGGCAGGCTGTGTCCGCAGGAGAATCTCTGCGAGGGCGCCTGCGTCGTTGGGTTCGCGATTCGGCCGGACGGCCGCAAGGAACCCGCGGTGACGATAGGCAAGCTGGAAGCGTTCTGCTCGGACACGCAACGGCAAGAACTCGGGGGCTACCCGCTGCCGCGGTACATGCCCGAGCCTACCGGACGCAAGGTGGGGATCATCGGCTCCGGGCCGGCCGGCCTTGCCGTCGCCGAAGAGCTGGCCAACATGGGCCACGGCGCGACGGTGTACGAATTCTGGCCAGAGCCGGGCGGGGTTCTGGTCTACGGAATCCCGAACTTCAAGATGCGCAAGACGATTGTGGACGAATACATTGCGCACCTAGAGGCGCTTGGCGTCACGTTTGTCTGCAACACCTATGTAGGCCGGGACATCACGATCGACGAGATGTTGGCGGGCGAGTTCGATGCGGTCTTTCTGGGGACAGGGGCCGGCGTCGGCAACGAAATGGGCCTCGAAGGCGAAAATCTGAAGGGCGTGCACAAGGCGACGGATTTCCTCGTTCGCGGCAACCTGAAGCCGGATCAACTTCCGCCGCACCTCCGCGAGCCACTTCCTCCGCCAAAGAACGTGGTCGTCATCGGTGGTGGCGATACCTCGATGGACTGTGTGCGCACGGCGATTCGGCTTGGCGCGGAGAAGGTCACCTGCGTCTATCGGCGCACGGAGAACGAGATGCTTGGCCGCGGCGAAGAGCGAAAGAACGCGCGGGAAGAGGGCGTTGAGTTCGCGATGCTCACATTGCCGACGCGCATCATCGGCGACGAAGAGGGCAAAGCGGTGGCGATTGAGCTTCAGCGAATGGAGCTCGGGGAGCCGGACGAGTCTGGGCGGCGCGCACCGCGGCCGGTGAAGGGGAGCGAGTATATCGTCCCCGCAGACACTATTGCGATAGCGATCGGGTACGGGGCTGATCCGTTGGTACCCCAAACCACCTCGGGCCTGAAATCGGACCGCAAGGCGCTGATCCAGATTGAGCGAGGCACGGGCGAGACATCGCGTCCCGGGGTGTTCGCGGGTGGAGACAACGTCAATGGCGCCGACCTTGTGGTGACAGCGCTGGCGGACGGACGGCGGGCGGCGAAGGCGATCGCGGAGTACATCGAGAAGTTGCCGCCGCGGCGCTAGCGCGAAGAGATTACAGTGAGTTTACAAAGCGGCACTGCGCCGGGAGCCCCTGAC
>JBDTVB010000196.1:0-4721 GCA_040007415.1 Anaerolineaceae bacterium | reverse complement strand
CAGCATCAGTTCGGCGCCCCTCGGCCCGTGCCGAGGAAACCGCAGCCGTCCCTCGAGATGCACGGCAGTCGTCGGCTTCGCAACATCGTGCAGCAAACAGCCGAGGCGCGTGAGCGCGAGCAGCGGATGCCCATCGATCTCCAGATCGAACGTTTGCTCCACGTCCACCCACGCCAGCGCATCCCCCAGCTCTTTGTTGTGTTCGCCCGGGCTGAGGACGAGGTCAAGCGCGCCGACCGCGGCGAAGCTGTGCTCCAGCACGTCGAAGTGGTGGAGAGCCGGCTGCACGAACCCCCGTGCGGCCTCGAGTTCCGGGAGCAATCGGGTCAGCTCGCCCGAGGCGTCCAGTTTTCGCAACTCAGGAAGGCACGGCGTGGACTGGAGGGCAGCGAAAAGCCCGGCGGCACGGGTCATTGTCTCAGCTTACCGGGCTCGCGCACGCATCGCAGGGCCAGCTGGTTAGTGATGCCCTGCCGCTACCGCAACCACCTGTGCCCGTGGATGTGCCTTGTCGTACTCGATGCGTTTCTGGTCGTCCGTGAGGTGGGTATAGATCTGAGTGGTGGAAATGCTGGCGTGCCCCAACGCGTCCTGGACATTACGCAATGGCATGCCTCCGGAAAGCATGTGCGTGGCGAACGTGTGGCGCAGAGTGTGCGGAGTGATCGTCTTATCGAGCTTCGCCTCGCGAGCGTAGTTCTTGAGGATCAGCCAAAACCCCTGGCGGGTCAGCCGTTCCCCGCGCCGGTTCACGAACAGCGCCGACTCGCGGCGATTGCGCACCAGCCGCGGGCGGACATGAAAGATGTACTGCCGTAGCTCATCGACCGGCCGCTGGTGTAGCGGCAGCACGCGCTCCCGTTCGCCCTTCCCCATGCATCGGACCGTCACCGGGTCGCTCTCCAACGCAATGTCGCTCACATCGAGTGAGACGAGCTCCGTCACCCGCAGGCCGGTGGCATACAGCAGTTCAAGCATCGCCTTGTCACGCCGCGCCTCGGGGGTGTTGCGTTTCCCGGGCTGCTCCAGCAGTTCGTCTACCTCAGCCACACTCAACGCACGAGGCAGCGACTTGCCAACCTGCGGCGATTTCAGCTGTTCGGTCGGGTCGCTATCGACCACTGATTCGGCAGAAAGGAAGCCAAAGAACGACTTCACCGCGGCCACTTTTCGGGCCACCGTTGCGTCCTTGTACTCGCTGCTTCGCAGGTGTTCGACGTACCGTACCAGCGTCTCCGAGTCAATCGCCTGGAGGTCCGGGACCGCTGTGCTGCTCCCGCCCGCGACGAACTTCAGAAACTGCGCGAGGTCATTCCGGTAGGCCGCGATCGTATTGTTAGATGCGTTCTTCTCGACCGCGAGGAAGTTCAAGAATTGGGCGATCGGATCATCCATGCGGCGGATACCTCGGTAAGAATCGTTGAGTGGTGGGGCTGCTCGAAGGGCGCAATCATAGGGGCGTCCCTCGACGCATGTCCACAGAAAACAGCACCAAGTTGTGTGAAGATCACGCATCTCGCTTGATTGCGAAACCGAATATCCACCAGCCCCGTGGGCCCGACGGTGGCCCGTTACAGCCGATATTGCGACGATACATAATCAACGAGAATGCACCCGGTTGCGCCTACACGCCAGCACGGCCGCCGCTCTGGCGCCGCCGCTTCGTCTCGAACCAACCTGCCCCCAGCCCGAGCGCGCACATCACGAGCCCGAGCAGGATTGCGTCGAGCTCCAACCGCGTGATCATCAGCGCGACCGACGCGATTCCGAGGATCGCCAGTAACGGCACACGTTTCGCCGGGCCAGGAACTCGGAATGGCCGTGCGCGCTCCGGTTCCCGCCAGCGGAGGACGATGACTGTCCCGTTCACGGCGAGAAACACCAGGTAGACGGCGAAATCCGTGATGCTCGCCACGAGCGTGAGCTTCCCCACAAAGACGAAGCCGGCTGAAACCATCGTGGCAACGAGAATCGCGCGGATCGGCGTTCCCGTGCGCCGGTTCACTGCTGCAAGAACAAAAGGAAGCGCGGAGGAAGACGCCATCCCGTAGACGAGCCGCGACGCCGCCGTCAGCGCGAGCAGCGTCGTGTTTGTCGTCGAGATCAGCGCGATGACGGCCACTACGTTCCCGGCTCCTCCCCCGGCGACCTCCGCCATCACGTCGGCGAGGGGGCGTTCCGATTCGCTCAGCGCCTGTGCGCCCAACACGCTGACCGCAGCGATCGCCACCAGCACATACAGCGCGGTGGAGATGGCGAGCGCCGCCAGCAATGCCTTCGGCACGGTCTTTGTCGGGTTGCGCGTCTCCTCGGAAAGGGTGATCACTTCATCGAAGCCGATGAATGCGAAGAACACCAGAGCCGCCGCGCCAAGGACTCCGCCAGAGGACACCCCGGCTGTGAGCTGGTGTTCGCCGAGGTGGCCTGCACCGATCGCGATGATCGCCAGCAGCCCGCCGACCTGGATCGTGCTCAACGCCAGAATCACCCACGACGACTGTTTGATTCCGATGACGGCAATCAGCGAAACGACCACGATCAACCCGAGGGCGGGACCTCGCTGTCCGAGGTCCACAAACTGTCCGAGATACCTCGCGAAGCCCAGCGAGACCGCCGCCGCCGCAACCACCAACCCGGCGATCATCACCCATCCTACGAGGAAGGCGAGCCACTCGGGGAAGGCATGCCGCGTGAACTCGTACTCGGCAGCCGCACTTGGGAACATGGAGGCTAACTCGGCGTAGCTCAGAGCCGTGAGTGCGCAAAGCACAGCGGCAAGCAGAAATGCCGCCCACACCGGAGGACCCGCCTTCGCGGTTGCCGCGCCGAGGAGCACGTAGATCCCTGCTCCGATGATGATTCCAACGCCGCCAGCCGTTAGCTGCCAGAAGCCCAGGGTGCGCCTCAACGTGGGCGCGCCAGCCTCTGTCCCGTCCTGTTCGCCACTCAAGTCCAGTTCTCGGCCAAGCGTACTCTCCCGAAATGCGTCCGAATGGCCCCATTATCGTCCCTTGGTGGCCATGTGCTCGCCTGGGCGGCTGCTACCATGCTCTGCAGAAAAGCACCGGGGTGAAGCATGATCGGGTTCGACCTTTCCGAAGAAGAGAAGATGGTTCAGCAGGTTGCGCACGAGTTCGCGAAGAAGGAGATCCGTCCCGTCGCCGCCTACTACGATGAACACGAAGAGACGCCATACGACATCATCAAGAAGGCGGCCGCGATCGGCTTCGGTGTCTCTCGCGAAGGTGGCCTCGCCGAGGGCGCCGGATCGGCACTACTGCCCTGCATCATGGCGGAAGAGCTCTCCTGGGGTTGTGCTGGCATTGCCCTCGCCATCAATTCTTCGGGCCTCGCCGCCGCCTCCATCATGGCAACCGGCTCCCCCGAGCAACGTGCCCACTGGCTGCCTCAGATTGCCTCCGACGCGAACGAAGTCCACCTCGGCGCCATGTGCCTCACCGAACCGGACGCCGGCTCCGACGTCGCGAACATTCAGACAACCGCCGTCCGCGATGGCGACGATTACATCCTCAATGGTGAGAAGCAGTTCATCACCAACGGCGGTATCGCCGATATCCATGTCGTCTTCGCGACGGAAGACCGGAGCAAAGGCTGGGGCGGTATCGGCGCCTACGTCATCCCAAAAGGCACTCCCGGCCTTTCTGAGGGCACCGTCTGGCGAAAAATGGGCATCCGTGCTTCACACACCTCGAACGTGGTCCTCAGCGACTGCCGCATTCCGGCTGAAAACAAGCTCGGAGCAGCCCGCACCGCAGGCGGAAGCGGCGGCCCAGGTGCGCTTGGTGCGCTCACCACCCTCGAACGCACTCGCCCGGTTGTGGGCGCATACGCACTCGGCATCGGTCGCGCGGCTTATGAGTACGCCCTCGATTACGCCAAGGGGCGCGTCCAGTTTGGCAAGCCGATCATCAAGAACCAGGCAATCAGCTTCATGCTCGCCGACATGGCAATGGCGGTGGACTCGGCTCGTCTGATGGTCTGGCGGGCAGCCTGGATGGCCGGCGCCAACGTCCCGTATTCGCAAGCCGAAGGCTCCATGGCCAAGTGCTTCGCCAGCGATATGGCCATGAAAGTCACGGTAGACGCCGTCCAGGTGCTCGGCGGACAGGGCTTCATGCGTGATCACCCCACCGAAAAGTGGGTCCGCGATGCCAAGATCTTCCAGATCTTCGAAGGCACCAACCAGATCCAGCGGATGGTCATAGGCCGGGCGCTCGACGCTCTCCCACCACGCGGCTGAGCCTACCGGCACTGGTGCCAAACGCTTGCTCCTCGAGTAGGCTCTCCGCATCGTCGCCTGTGCGTGACGGCAACAAAGGAGACGCGTCCCGCCATGCCAGACGAACCGGTAGTCCTCTACGAAGAGCGCGATTCGCTCGCGATTATCACCCTCAATCGGCCCGAAAAAATGAACACACTGACCGACGCTGTGATCCAGGGTGTCGCCGACGCCATCGATGAGGCGACTGCCTCCAAAGCGGTCTCGTCCGTCATCATTCGCGGCGCCGGGCGCACTTTCACCGCGGGCTATGACCTCAACCCCCGACCAGCCGACCGCGGCGGCGCGCGCTCCCAGCCGCGATACGGGGCCGCGGACATCGAGCATCGCCCGGGCGCCTGGGATCCCGTGCGCGATTACGCTTTCATGGGCCACAACATGAAGCGCTTCATGAAGCTCTGGGAGTGCCCGAAGCCCGTCA
>JBDTVB010000195.1:0-4737 GCA_040007415.1 Anaerolineaceae bacterium | reverse complement strand
GGGAGAGGAGAGCCGCTGACGCGGCGATGACGGTGACATGGGGCTGTTGCGATGTCCTCCAGAAAAAAGTGCTTTTGCGTTGCTAACGCGTTTAGCGCGTTCTAACCCGTTCGCTAACGCGTTGAGCACGTTCTGGACGTTCGTGGGCGGGTTTGGGGGTCGCCGGGACGGACGAATGCCGGAGAGATGGGGGATCGTGCGGGCGTGCATTTGGTGAGGTTGGGACGGGGCGGGGGTTAGGGCGGAGGGCCGGATGGCACTGCGGCGGCGCCGGGCGCGCTGCTGGAGGCGTGTAGAATCCGGCCTTATGAATTGGAACGAGTTCGTCCGCAGGTGGCAGGATTCCCCGGCGGGCGAACGCCAGGGCTTCCAGACGCAGTTCAACCAACTCTGCGGGGTGCTGGGGCATCTCCCGCCGGCCGAAGCCGACTACGCGCAGGTGATCAAGAGCGCCACCCGTTTCGTTGAGCACGTCGAGCGTGAAACGAGCACGGAGGACTTCCGCTTTGTGGAAGTCGAGAGCCTGGAGGGAGAGATGGAGAAGGTTCGCCGCCAACTCCAGCGCGTCATCGACCGGGACCATTTCGACAACGCTGCAAGAGAAGGGGCCCACGCCGCCGTGCTAGCCGCCGAACGAGCGTTGTCTGGCTACGTCGAACTGGCCTCCGTTCGCGGCGAAGCGTAGCAAACATCGACAAATTGGAGGTCCGAATGAACACTAAGCAGACGAAGGCCAAGGTCGGCGTGCTTTGGCGGGGAGACCCGAAATCGGCCCAACCACCGACACCGGAGAATAACCGGCTCCATCGTGTCTTCTCGGCGCTCGCCGCTCAGAACATCGAGGGAGTCCCCGTCGCCTTCTCCGAAGATGCGGTCGACTTGGCACGCAGCCAGCTGCTCGAACTCGACGGCGTGCTGGTGTGGGTGGACCCGATCATGCGCGGAGTAGACCGGTCGAGGCTCGACGCGTTGCTTCGTGAAGTCGCCTCTGCGGGCGTTTGGGTGAGTGCTCATCCGGACGTGATCTTGAAGATGGGCACCAAGGAAGTGCTTTACGCCACCCGAAACATGGGCTGGGGAAGTGACACGCGCATCTACCGGACATTCGCCGAATGCTGCTCCGAACTACCGGCGTCTCTCGCCACTGGCCCGCGCGTGCTCAAGCAGTATCGCGGCAACGGTGGCGACGGCGTCTGGAAAGTCGAACTCGATGGCCTCCACGCGAATGCCGTCAACGTCCTGCACGCCCTGCGGGATAGCACAGTGGAACACATGTCATTCGCTGAACTCCTGCGCCGCTGCGAGGTGTACTTCAGTGGCGACGGGCGGATCGTCGACCAGCCGTTCCAACCCCGGCTAGCGGAAGGCATGATTCGGTGTTACTTATCCCAGGACGAGGTGGTTGGATTCGGCCATCAATTTGTGACGGCGCTGCTGCTCGAGCCTGGGTCGTCGGCCCCGAAGTCTGCGCCGCCGCGCTACTACTTCGGGCCGGAAAAAGCCGAGTTTCAGGCGCTGAAGGTGAAGCTCGAATCCGACTGGGTCCCGGAGATGTCTCGCATCTGTGGCGTCCAGCCGGACGCGCTGCCCGCCGTCTGGGACGCCGACTTTCTGCTCGGTCCAAGGGATGCGAGAGGCGAAGACACGTACGTCCTTGGGGAGATAAACATCAGCTCCGTCTTCCCTGTGCCGGACGAAGCGTTCGACAAGCTCGCTCAGGCGACGGCTCGATACGTGGTTCACGGCAAGGCGAATCAAGAGGAGAGATGAAATGAAGTACGTCACTCGAAGGCATGTCAAAGTCGACCGTGTGGGCTGTCCATGGCTGAACCCACCGCTGGAACCCGCGAGCTCCTTCACTGCCATAGTGGAGCGTATGGGCGTAGGTTCCGAGTCATGAAAGCAGTCGTCAACACGCGCTACGGGTCGCCGGATGTCCTCCGGATCCTCGACGTGCCCAAGCCGGTCCCCGGCCCGGGCGATCTCCTCGTGAAAGTCCACGCGACCACCGTCACTCGTACCGACTGCGGGTACCTCCGGGCGCATCCGTTCTTCATCCGCCTCATGACCGGTCTCCGTCGCCCAAAGCGCACCGTCCTAGGCATGGATTTCGCCGGGGAGGTCGAGACCGTCGGACCAGACGTGACGTCGTTCACGCCGGGCGATCGCGTCTTCGGCCTCGCGCCGGACGATAGCGGCGGGCACGCCGAATACATCTGCGTGCCCGCCAGCGGGGCGGTTACCGCCATGCCCTCGGCGGTGCCCTTCGACGACGCCGTCGTCGGCGAGGGTGCTCTCTACGCAAATTCGTGCCTCCAGGCGCTCGGCTTGAAAGCCGGCCAGGCCATCCTGATCTACGGTGCTTCTGGTGCTATCGGCACGGCCGCAGTACAGCTCGCAAAGTCGTACGGGGCCGAGGTTACAGCCGTCGTCGCGACCCGCCATCTGGAGCTCGCGAGATCCCTCGGGGCGGACCATGTGGTCGACTACACAGCGGAGGATTTCACGAAGATCGGAGGGACGTTCGACTTCGTCTTCGACGCCGTTGGGAAAGTCACCTATTTCCGCTGCCGCAAGCTGTTGAAACGCGGCGGATCGTTTGCCGCAACGGACCTTGGTCCCTGGGGCCAGACCGTCTTTCTCTCCTTATGGTCCTCTATCACCAGGAGCAGGCGAGTCCTCATTCCGCTCCCCCGAAACGGCAAGGAGTTCGTCGAGTTCCTGAGCGCCGAGATGCAGTCCGGCAGGTTTCGCGCCGTCATCGACCGGAAGTATCCGCTTGAATCGATTGCTGATGCGTATCGCTACGTCGAACAGGGTCAGAAGACCGGGATCGTCGTCATCAACGTCACTCGCCCCGGGCTCGCTGGAGGATGACCTCAGGACCGCCAGGAGCGCCAGAACGGGAACCGGCTCCCGGTGAGGATGCCGGCGACTGGTGAGCCAGTCCCGACCAGGTAGCCGAACTGGTACCAGCCCGCGTCGCGCGCGACGTTGTAAACCGGGTACTTCTCCCAGATGTCGAAGACGTGTAGGACGAGCAACGGCCAGGCCGTGATCCCGTTGAAGATTCCCCACAAGAAGTTTTCCAAGGCCATCTCTCACTCCTCCTTACGGTTACGTGCCCATAGGTTCACGTATGTCTCTTTCGAATCATAGCACCCGGTGCGCGATGAATGGCAGTGTGAGAGGCGCGGTTCCTACCAGAGCCACGGGTGCTGTGTCCGCGCGTGAGCCGGGCAGCCCTCCGCTCCCGCCAGTCGCGGTACTGATTCGGGATAGAGCGGTGCCCTGGGAGTGGGGCGGGGTGCCCGGCGATCTGCTCGCTGACGGTCGCGGTTCGAACCAGGACTACCGCTTGCGGAGGACGATGACCAGCTCGTCGGCGCCGTGAATGCCGCGCACGATCTGCTTCTCGATGTCGGCCGTGCGGCTGGCGCCGGTGAGGACCAGGCAGTCGCCGTCGCCGAGGTAGGGGACAAGGTCCGAGGGGTGGCGGACGATCGTCGCCGGGTCGACTTCGACGACGACGCGGGCAGCGGCGAGCAGTGGGCGGCGGGCCGCCTGGTCGCCGGTGAGGAGCACGCTGCCGGTGCCGGCGATCGCTGCGGTGGCTAGCAGGCGCCGGTCGCCGTCCAGCTTCTTCAGCTTCGATACGACTCTCACGCCGAGGTTCGCGGCGCGCTGGCGGAAGAGCTCGACCGGGTCTTCGGGGGCGATCTCTTCGATGCTGATGACGGCCGTCGGGACGCGCGCGGCGGTGGCGGCTTCGAGCATGAAGGGGTCGTGCACGGCGCCCGGTTCGGGCAGCATTCGGGGGTCATCGGCATCGCCGTGAGAGCGCACGATTCGCGCGCCGTTGCGCAGGCCGATGCGCGCCATCGCCGAAGCGGCGCGGGCGCGGGTGGCGCCGCCGAAGCCGAGCATCCACGCTTTCCAGGCGGCACGTTCGAGATTGCCCGCCACCTGCCCTTTTCGGACGGCGTCGCCGCGCAGGTCGAGGAGCATGCGGTGCAGCGGGATGCCGACCGGGCAGATCTCGCTGCACCCGCCGCAGAGGCTGGAGGCGAACGGCAGGTCGGCGTAGCGCCCGTCCGGCCAGAGAAGCGGGGAAATGACCGCACCGATCGGGCCCATGTACGGCGACCCGTAGGAGAGCCCGCCGGCCGCGCGGTAGACCGGGCAGGTGTTCATGCAGGCGCCGCAGCGGATGCACTTCAGCACGTCCCGGTAGCGTTCGTCCCTGACGATGCGCGAGCGGCCGTTATCCACGAAGACGACGTGGCGCTGCTGGCCGGGATCCGGGTCGGCGAGAAAGTGCGTGAACGAGGTCAGCGGCTGAGCGGTGGCGCTGGGCGCCAGCACTTCGAGGACGGCGAGCGCGGCCGCTTCATCGGCGACTACCTTCTCGATGCCCGTGATCGCGATGTGCAGCTTCGGGTGGCTGACGCCGAGCGAGACGTTGCCCTCGTTTTCGACCACACCGAGGCGCCCGCTGGAGGCGATCACGACGTTCGCACCGCTGATCCCGGCGTCGCACTCCTTAAAGAACGCGCCGACGACGTCGCGGACGAAGCGCGAAAGTCGTTCCGGGTCGTCGTCCGGGAGTTCGGCGCCGGTACGGAGGAGGAGTTCGCGGATGCGCGCGCGGTTGAGGTGCAGCGCGGGTGCCGTGATATGACTCGGGCCGCGCCCTTCGATATCAACGATGTACTCGCCGATGTCCGTCTCAAGGAG
>JBDTVB010000194.1:0-4747 GCA_040007415.1 Anaerolineaceae bacterium | reverse complement strand
CAAGCAGGAACCGGGTCGCGACGGTGGCCAGCAGCGTGGCCAGGCCGACCGCTGCCCACGCGAGCATCAACGGACTCACCGATTTGGCGGGCTTCAGTTCTCCCATCGGTAACCCGAACCCCAGACTGTTTTGATGTGCTTCGGGTTCTCTGGGTCAGCCTCTACCTTTGTGCGGAGGCGGCGAATGTGAACCGTCACGGTGCTGGAATCGCCAAACCATTCGTATTTCCAGACGCGTTCCAAGAGTTGCTCGCGCGAAAAGACCTGGCCGGGGTGGGTCATCAGGTGAACCAGAAGGTCAAACTCGCGCGTCGTCAGGTCGGTCGCCGTCCCGCGAACGACAACGGTCCGCGCGCGGGGGTCGGCCACGATATCGCCCACTGAGACGCGCTCTCCAGGCTGTGCTGTGCCGGCGTCAAAGGTTCGGCGCAACACAGCCTTCACGCGAACTACGAGCTCGCGCGGACTAAACGGCTTCGAAAGGTAGTCATCGGCACCAGATTCAAACCCGGCGATGCGGTCCATTTCGTCCCCGCGCGCGGTGAGCATGATGATCGGCGTCTTCGATGATTCGCGAATTCGGCGGCAGACCTCCATCCCGTTGACCTGCGGGAGCATCAGGTCCAGGACCACGAGGTGCGGACGCACCTCCACGAAGGCGGCCATTGCGGAGGCGCCATCGGCCGCCGTCACAACCGCGTACCCCTCGCGTGAGAGGTAGCGCTCGACGACCTCCGTGACCATCGGTTCGTCGTCAACCACAAGAATGCGCGGCGCTTCCATCTCTCCGCTATGGTAGTCCGTTCTTCTGGTCGGGATTCTGAACAGAATGTGAACGGCATTGCTACGGATTGCGGGAGACCCATCGGTTTCGGCGGCTAAAGGCCGAGACAACGATCCCAGCGCCAACCGTCAGCAACACAACTGGCCAGGCGAGGAGCCAGGTCGCCACCAGCACTCCTGAACTGGAGGGCGCTTGCACCCAAATCCAGGCGCCGAACGCTCCCAGCAGTCCGAGACCGCTGGCGCCGCCAATGAGTATCGAGGCGGAAGGCCGCCGAAAGCCTGAAGCTACAACGGCCGCGATCGTCCTGAGGATCCGGTAGCCCGCTTTGATAGATGCCCAGAGGTTGCCGCTGACCTTCGATTGGCCGCCCGCGCGGTGGCGATAGCCCACTTCTACTTCGGCAATCTGGAGGCCATCCCGGGCGGCTTTGGCCAGCATCTCAACCGTCCAGCCGTACGTCTTCTCTTGCAGGTCTAGCTTGCGCAGGGCGTCCGCTCGAACCGCCTTGAGCGGCGAAAGGTCGTGGATGCTGCTCCCCCAAAAAGCGCGGATGAGCAGACCACTGAGGTGGTTGCCGAAGCGCGCCGCCAAAGCGATAGAGCCCTTCTCCACGCCAGTTCCCTTGCGGTCGCCCAAGGCTAGGTCGGCGCCCATGTCGATCGCCCGGAGCAGCGGGGAAATGTCCCCTGGACGGTCGCTGCCGTCCGCATCCATGAAGACGAAGACGCCGGTATCGGTGGGGGCGGCGGCGATACCCGCCTCGCACGCTCGTCCGTAACCAGCCCTCGGCTCGATTGCCACCAACGCCCCGGCCTCGCCGGCGAGTTGGGCCGTGGAGTCAGTACTTCCGTTGTCGACCACGATGACGGCGCCTTCGAAGTGCTCCCGCACCTCGGCGATCACCCTCGCGATCGTTTCCTCCTCGTTCCGGGCAGGCATTACCAGGGTCACCTTCATCACGGTCTCCTGAAGACTTCCACACCGTCCCGGGCATAAACGCGCTCGAATGTGGCACGGACAACCGTCACCGCGGCGTCGTAACCGGACGCTATCGATTGCCTGCTGCGGTGGGTGTAGCGGTCGATCACCACCCAATCCACCCTCTCCGCGGCCTGCGGAAACTCCCAGGCGTTTGCACGCTGGGAGAGCCGAGGCAGCAGGCCGGACTGTGCGGAGACTTCTTGTGACGCGTCGCTCGGCACGAGAGCCAGGCCTTCGCTAAGAGCGGCGAGGTGGGTTGCTGAAGGCCCTGACCGGCGTTCGGCGGTTGGCGAAAACGGGCTGAGCGCGACGAAACCGACGATCACCGGCAACAGGATCGCCGCGAGCACCGCCGGAGCCGGGACGCAGCGGGACGCGGCCCGCGCCCCAAGTAGCCCAAGTACTGAAATAAGCGGGACGAGCTCGGCGCTGTAGTGCAGATCCAGGGCTCGTTGCTGAGGGTGGGAGGCGAGCAGCGCCACCGCCAGCCCCGGCAAGAGAAACAGCAGCAGCCGCGGACGGAGCAGGGCGAGCGGCGCCGACGCCCCGACGAACAGGGTCATTGTCCAGAACTGCGCCGGCGCGAAAAGGCGTGCAGGGATCACCCAGGGGTGAGTCGCCAGCCGCGGTAGAAACTGCGACTGGCCAGTGGTGTCCACGAGGTATCCGTACCGCTCAACAAGGTCGCTGGGGGCGCCGTTGCGGACGAGCGGCATGACGACGAGGACGGCGATTGCCGCGTAGGCGACGGCCGCACCGGCGGTGATGACCGCCTCCCTGCGCGCGCTTTCGAACCAGAGCAGCGCCGCGATCGTAAGAGCGACAAACGCAGCGTCTTCCTTGAAGAGCAACGTTGAGATGGCGAAGGCAGCCGCCAGGCGGTATCGCTCCGCGGCAACCGCCCAGGCCGCGGCGAAGACCGGCAACGCGACCATGACCTCCGGATGGAAGTCGAAGTTCAGGGCACGGTGGAGGTAGGGGTTGAGGAGGTAGCTGGCGGTGGCTGCGCTGGAAAGGGCCGCCGAGAGCCCGAATCGCCGCGCTGCTGCGTACAGCGGAATCGCCGCTGCCGCCGCCACAACGGCTTGCGTCGCGAGCAGCAGCGGCGGTCCGGCCCCGAGCCAGTACGCGGGGACGAAGAGGAGCAGGATCGGCTCGAGGTGCTGCCCGGCGAAGTTGTAGCCGATGAATGTGGTCTGAAACCAGTCTCCGCGAGACGTGTTCCAGATGATCTGGTCGAAGAACGCGAGGTCGAACGCGTTCGTCTGAAAATTCTGCCAGCGGCTGAGCGCGTTCGCGAGGAATGCCGCCCCGAACGTCCCGGCAACGAGCGTGACGGCGGCTGGCCAGCTGCACAATTTTCGTAGCCAGACGCCGCCGGTTGCGAACGCTCCAAACGGGCGAGAGGAAGATCGCGGCTGGTCTGCGATGACGTTCACGAGCTAGAGTGCCCAGGCCGAGCCGCAACTGGCGCAGGCGGGTGGCGGGGCGCCATCGAGCATCGCCGCACGCCACTGCTGGTAGCGTGAACCGTTCCAGATCTCGTCCAGCGGTTGTCGAAAGGCGTTCCCGAGCACAAGGCCCTCGTAGGGCGCATCGGTGAACGGTGAGATGCAGCACGGCAACACGTTTCCGTTCGCAGTGATGTAGACCAGCGACCACGGTCGGCGGCAGGCGCGCCACGGGGCGAGGGCTGCCGCCGGCGCAATCTCGGCTGGCAACGCCTCAGAGGAGCCGCGCAGCGTGATTCCCAGATCCCTTGCGCGGGCCTGCGCGGCCTCCAACGCTGCGTGCTCGGATTCGTCCAGCTTTCCGTAGAGCGCCTGCTCGCTCGTGGCGAGGCCACGGCCCGAGTAGACCAGCCGCTGCAGGTAGACTTCAGTGATGCCGGCATCGTGCGCCACGTCCATCAAGGCCGGGAGTTCGGCGATGTTCGTCTTTAGTCCGGTCATCCAGAGTGAGACCCGCGGTGTCAGACTGCCGAGACGGTCTTTCGCCGCGCCAAGGGCCTTCACGTTCTCGATGATGCGCGTGAAGCCATCGGCGCCGCGCACGAGCCTGTACGTCTCCGGTGTCGCCGCGTCGATTGATACCCTCACTTCGTCCAGGCCGCTTGCGGCAAGTTCTTCGAGGAGGGCCCCTCGCAACGTCAGCCCATTGGTGTTGAACAGCACGTACGCTCCTCGCGCTTTCACCAGCGCGATGATCTCGGGCAAGAGCGGGTTAAGCGTCGGCTCGCCGATTCCGTGGAGCACAACCCGGCGCACTTCGGGGACCTGGTCGAGTATGTGGGCCGCCCATTCGGGAGTCAGGTCCGCCGATGCTTCCGGCATCCCCCAGGACTGGGGACAGGTGACGCACTTCAAGTTGCACCGGTTTGTGACCTCCAGATAGAGCTCGTCCGGGGGACGGGGGACTGTCAGGCCGCGCCGTTCAAGCGCCGGGGTCGTCATGCGGTTGCCTCCTCAGGCGTCCTTGCGTTCACCAGGCGGAAATCGGGCCGAAACTCTTCGTCGTCTCCGCGCACGAAGATTCGTTCAATCTGCTTCACCATGTTCTGGCCCGGGTAGCCGGGGACGATGAGGCGCACGGGGAAGCCGTGATTGGTGCTGAGCGGCGCGCCGTTGACGTGCGTGGCAAGAATCGCGCGGTCGTCGTTCAATCGCCGGCGATGCCAGGTGAAGCCGTACTGCTGGCCGCGTTCGTTCTTGATCGCCTGAAAGGCGACTGATCGGGCGCCGCTGCGTTCCCCTGCCAACGCCAGCACGTCCGCAACGAGGGGCCCTCGCCACGTAGGCCGCTGCGTCCAGCCGCTGACGCAGGCGATCCGCACCCGGAACTGCTGGGCGGGGAGGGCCAACAGTTCTTCGTACGTGAGTGACAGCGGGTTTTCGACCTCACCAGCGACTTCCAGCCGATAGCTTGCGAGGTCCACGGAGTCAGCTCTGCCGAAGAGCGTTTCTACCGGGAAATCGCCGG
>JBDTVB010000193.1:0-4772 GCA_040007415.1 Anaerolineaceae bacterium | reverse complement strand
AGTACATCGCGGCGTACTTCGAATCGTAGCCCGCGGTGTTCATGCGCCAATCGAACGCTTCCTGCGCGTTCAGGTCCGGGGGCGTGTCGATGATCGCCACGCGGTCGCCCATGCGTTCGCAGTGGGCGATGAGGTCGAGTTGGATGGCCTTTACGCCGTCCATATCGAGCACGCCGGCTTGGTAGGCAGCCATGATGTCTGGAGCGCAGACCATGGTGACCTGCTCAACGGCTTCGAGGCCGCCGAGACCGGTGCGGTCGGCGTTGCTGCCGGCGTAGAGTGCCGGCTTGATGTCGTCCTGGACGGCCACCGGACCACCGAACGTTGGGAGGGCGAGCGGGTATGTGCCCGGGGCGGGGGCGCGGTCAGCGAGCGTAAGCCCAGCAACCTTGACCTCTTCCAGCGTGACCAACGTGGATTGCTTGTTCACCACGTCGAAGACGTTTTTCGCGCCTTTGCTCATCGTGAGGCCTTCGAACGTCTCTTCGGTCATCCCGCGCTTCACGGTGACGTTGAAGGTATCCTCCGGAGCGTCAGTCACCTGCACGGCGATGCCGTCGGCGGCGGAGGCGTCCTTGGGAAGAGCCTTGAGGGTGGTCGGGGCGCCACTGGCCTTACCAGTGATCGCGGCCACCGGGGTAACCGCGGGAGCGTCGATAGCGGATTCGCTGCCAACGCGGACGACGAAGCAAAGCCCGCCGCCATTGTTGAAGTAGGCGTACACAGCATGAGCGAGGTACGCGCCAGGGATGAAGCCGCCGAACTGGTCGGTGAACTGAGTCCAGTTCGCGACCATGACGGCTTTGCCGACGGGGCCCTTCTCGGCTACGCCGAGGAAGGCCGCGACTGCGGTTCCAACGCCTTCGATAGGCTTGGAACCCTTGTCGACTTCCTCAACGTAGACGCCGGGCGTGAGGTAAGAAGTTGCCACAGATCCTCTCCTTGCATGGTCCGGACTGATGTCCGGGTGAACGGCCAGCGGATATTAGCAGTTTTGGTGCAAGTTCGTGCAAGTGCTGGGCATGACCTAGATCAGTTTTCGCGAACTTCACACTGGGATGTCATAAGACTCAGACGGTACGGTTACGGGCTGGGTTGCATTGAGGCCCCCCGGGCCTTCCAGCGTGAGCTGGTAGTCGCCGGGGAGGAGCCGCGGAAAGATGAACCGGCCCTCTTGGTCGGTCCAGCTTTCGAGCGCCGTTCCTTCCACCCGAACGCGCGCATTTGGGATGCCGACGAGCGCGTTGCCCCGGGCGTGAGCGATCCCCCCGACGCGGACGAAGGTTTCGCGCCAGGCTTCGCCTTCGCGGTGAAATCCAAGTTCTACGGTGCGAACGATAGGGCCGATGACAGGCGCGAAGACGTCCAGGGGGACGGTGGAAACCCAAGTCAACGATGCCCGGATTTCGTTATCCAGGACGCCCCAGAGTTCATATGGCTTGGCCAAGTGATCCGGCGTCGTTGTGCGGGCCAGCACGGGAACGGCCGACTTCTGAAGGTCACCCTGGAGGAAGTCTGGGGAGATCGCTGCCTGCCGGTACATACAGGCCAGCACGCCCGCCAGGATGCGGTGCTCGTCCGCGGGCTCGCGTGCCCACGCCGTGACGAAGTACGCCACGTCCACGCGCCGCGGCGGGCGTTTCCGCTCCGCCTTCCCTTCCGCGGTGCGCGTCACGGTCCAAGAATCGTCGCGGAAGTCCACGCGTTCGCGCACGTCGAAGAGAAAGAGGTTGAGAGTTGGCTTAGACAGTCTGCTCGACCATTCACGCGTTGGTCGGTCAAACACGATGTCGACCTCGCGAGGATCGAGTGGGACATCGGCAATCAGCAACTGACGAAGCGTTTCGTCGAGGTCATTGAACATAGAGATCAGGCGCCGCGACGGGCGAGCAGGACGCTCAGGGCTTCCTGCTACTCGCTCGGCGATTCCTCCTGCGTGCGCTGGGCTCCGCCCGAGACAACTTGCTGCGCGACTGCGTCCGCTTCGTGTTCGTGCGAGTCGTCTGCCGCACCAACGGTCATCCCGCCGCCACCGCCGCCGAGTGAACCGGAGCTCTGTTGGACAACGTGAGTGAGTTCGTGCGCCATCAGGCTGGTGTCAGAGGAGTTCTGATCGCCGCGCAGGAAGATATCCGAACCGGTGGTGAACGCCTTGGCCGTCATGCTTCGGTTGAGGTGGTCGGATTGTGCGTCCTGGTGTACACGGACTCCGCTGAAGTCCGCGCCCATAGTGGATTCGGCGGCCGTCCGGACGCCGTCGGCAAGCGCAGTTCCGCCGCCCCGTGCCGAATTGATGACGGACGACATCTCAGACCCGACGGCGCCCCCTTCCAGGCCGATGGTTGGCTCAGTTTCACGCTGGAGGGCAGCGTCGCGTTTGCCCTGGAGCATCTCCTCTTCTTCTGCACCCGCACGCTGGACCGAACTATCGTGCTTCGCCATCACCTCGTCTTCGTCGCCTTCCCGCTGCAGCGAAGAATCGTGTTTGCCCTGGACCATTTCTTCGTCGTCAGCACCGGCACGCTGGAGAGAGACGTCGTGCTTCGCCATCATCTCTTCCTCGTCGTCCTCCTGCGCTTCATCTTCGGCACGCTGGAGAGATGCGTCGTACTTACCTTGAAGAAGTCCCTCATCTGCTGAGCCATTGCGCTGCGCGATCATGCGGGCGACATGGGCGTTGCCAAGGTGGCGCTGGAGTTCCACTACCGGATGGCCTGGCACCCGCTGCTTCTCGGGAGCTGGAGCAACCTCGTGGTCGTTACTCTTGGCGCGCACGCGTTCTTGCAAGTCGGCGGATTGAAAATCGGACATCGCGTACCCCTTCGCTGCATTCTAGACCCCGCGGGCGGAAAAGCCATCCCGTTTTCGCGGAAGAGTTCTGTCGGAATCTGTGACTGACCTACGGGCTGAGGACGCCGATGTATGGGCCAAACTCAGCTTCGGTCACCATCTTGCCGAGCTTCTGGTACTCGCGACGTGTTGCCCGGATCAGGTGACGCATGCAGAGTTCCCCGTCATCGGCCGCGGCGAGGAACGCCGCTGAGAGCACGATGTTGCGAATGTTTCCGCCCGAGATTTTGAACTGTCGAGCGAGGAAATCGAAATCCAACTCCTCGCCTCGCGGGGCCTGCACGGGAACCGTTCCGCTCCAGATGCGGCGCCGTTCCGCCTCTTCGGGCATGGGGAAATCGATGACAAAGTGGAGTCGCCGCAGGAACGCCTCGTCGAGGTTCATCTTCAGGTTTGTCGAAAGGATGACCGGGCCTGAGTACTCCTCCATTCGTTGGAGGAGGTAGGCCGTTTCAATGTTGGCATAACGGTCATGAGCGTCTTTGACTTCTGAGCGTTTGCCAAAGAGCGCGTCTGCTTCATCGAAGAACAGGATCGAGTTCGAACTCTCTGCCTCGGCGAAGATGGTGCTGAGGTTCTTCTCGGTTTCACCGATGTACTTACTGACGATTCCGGAGAGGTCGATCTTGTACATGTCGAGGCCGAGGACGCCGGCGATGATGTCGGCCGCCATGGTCTTGCCAGTGCCGGAAGGCCCGGCGAACAGGGAGAGAATGCCTTTGCCCATCGCCAGTTTGCGTTCGAATCCCCACAGTTCGTACACCGTGTGGCGGTGCTCGACCATGCCCGCGATCTCGCGCAGCTGCTGTAATGGGTCCGGGGCGAGCACGATGTCATCCCATGCGTAGTGAGGCGTGATTTTTCGTGCGAGGTTGTTCAGGATCGGCGTTGACTGCGCGCGGGCGGCAGCGTAAAGGTCCGCTTCGTTGACAGCGGGATCGCCGGCGCTCCGCCAGCGGGCACTGCCACGCGCGGCTTCGACGGCCTTTTCGATCTCAGTAATGCCGAGCTTGAACTTCCCGGCCACGGCGTCGAGCGTTGCGTCGTCGATCCCGTCATCTGCCAGGTGCTCTTGCCAGAGATTTCGCCGCGCTTCGTGTTCAAGGGCTGGCACGGTGATAGTGACGCCCGGCCACCCGAACGGCTCTTTGGAGGCGAGCACGAGGAGCGGTGTGCACGTCCCTGCCGCGAGCAGACGGAGGCGGTCCGCGTCGTCCAGTTTGAGATCATCGATACCATCGAGGACGAGCGACGAGTTCTGCAGGGCGGCTTCTCGCGACGCGCGGAGGAAGCCCGGTTCCAAACCCAGTTCGGCCAACAGCAAGGGAGCGGACGCGCGGAGCACGCCCAGTCCGGCCGGAATGGAGACCTCGTGTGCTACGGCAAGAATGCGCGTACGGTCCGGCCCGCTGATCGCGAGCACCGGTGGCCGCAATGCCGTGACAGGCAGCGTTGCCAATCCGGCAACTTGCGTTGCCAATGCCGATGGCAGCGCGGTGGAGTGGGGAGCGGCGGTTCTTTCAACCAGTCCTTGAAGCGCTTCGTCTATGCCCGTTTCACCCAGGAGGTACGCCGCAATGCGTGGATCGAGCGAAATGTAGCGCGCGAGCAGCGGCGTGTGGGGCTGACCCTGCTCATCGTGTAGCGCGATCAGGCGCCAACGGCGCAGCGGCGCATCCAGATGGAAGGCCGCGCGGAGTTCGCCACGCCGGCGCGAGCTTTCCAGCACGCGGAGCGCCAGGTCGATTCGCGGCCGACGCTTCGAGACGTCGTCCTGGGTGTAGGCCACCAGCCGTTCGGTCCCCAGGTCCTGTTCGGACGACAGGCAGAGGAGAAGGCACCCGATGTCGAACGCGGACAGGCCGCCGATTTCGGCCAGCTTGGCGAGTGGTCCTTCCGGTTCGGTGGGGAGGCTGGCCAGC
>JBDTVB010000192.1:0-4826 GCA_040007415.1 Anaerolineaceae bacterium | reverse complement strand
ACAAGGGCGGCGGCAGGAGCTCGCGCACCACATCGGGGTCTGTTTCAAACGTCACGGCGAGGGTACGGATGTCGAGAAACGCCGGGTTGGCGAAGGCAGCCTGGAACTGACGGATGGCCTGAGCGTCTTTCACGTAACGGGTAAGCGGCACGGCTGGCCTCCGAACTTGGGTGCGGGTACCCGCCAATTCTACGCGCCTGCGACAAGACCCGCGTCTCGAAGGTTTAGCGCTTCAGGCGGACGATCGGTCCTTCATCGAACACGCGTGAGTTCTGAACACCCATCCGTTCGTGGATCGTGAGCGGGATACCAAGATCAGCGAGGTAGAGTTCGCCCACGTACGCTCGGCTAGCGACCTCCAGGCAGCCCAGTTTCGGAAGATCCAACATCAGCGTGGTGGTCGCGCGGATGACCGGATGGCTCGCCAGACCCGTTGTCGCGTTGACGCCGGTTGGTACGTCGATTGCAAGGATCGGGCGGCCGGAAGCGCCAGCCAGTTCGGTGACTGCGGCAGCGATCCCGACCGGTGGCCCCTCCAACCCATAGCCAACCAGGGCGTCGATCAGCAGGTCGGCTTCCGCCAACTGGTCTTCAAGGCCGATCTCGCTGGTGTCCAGGCTTCCCGGCTCGACGATGCCAGCGGACTTCAGGATTTGGAGTTGCCGACGGGTCGTGACCGAAATGTCCTCTTCCACACCGGCGAAGACAGGCTGCACCGCGACACCCCAGTTCGCCAGGCTGCGGACCGCAGCCATTCCAGCAGCACCCTTATTGCCGCCACCGGTCAGCACCACCACTCGTCGCCCCCGACCCCTTCCACCGAGCATTGCCAGAGCCAGCTGGGCTACGGCGCGTCCGCCGTTTTCCGTGATCTGGAGAATATCCAGACCGCACTCTTCCTGGGCGGCTCGCTGCACGTCACGCATCTGCGCCGCGGTAACCCCGCGAACATCCGAGAGCCGCCGCTGCGGAAACCCACCCGGGTCAGCTTTGACGGACATAGAACAGCTCCCATTTCGGCCCACGGCCGAATCCAATGCTGAGAATGGGCAACGCCGTTACCGGCAAGCAATCTTCAGACACGGACGTCAGTCTACGTCCGATTGTGAAGGGCGTCACGGAATCTCCGCCCGGTCTACTCTTCAGGATAGCTCGCGGTGATGCGCGCCGAGATGCCCCCTCGCGCATTGAACTCGCCCGAGACCTCCAGGTACGCAGGCTCAATCGCGGCCACGATGTCATCGAGGATCGTGTTCACCACATCCTCGTAGAAGATCCCCCGATTGCGGAAAGTCTGGAGGTAGTACTTGAAGCTGCGAAGCTCGATGCAGCGCTCGTTCGGTGAGTAGCTGACGGTGATCGTGCCGAAATCCGGTTGGCCGGTCATGGGGCACATACTGGTGAATTCTGGCGCGGTGAACTCAATCACATAGTCGCGGCCGGGGAAGTGGTTCGGGAAGCTGTCGATCGTCCCGTCGGTCTTGTAGCTGTTGTCGGACATGCGACAAAGCGTAAGCCGAAGGTGGTGTCTCAGGCCATCCGGAGGATGCGTCCCGCCACAGCGGAACGAGGAGGCGCCGTCGGAACTGGCGAGGAGGTCGCCTTCGGCGACGTGCGCTCAGCCTTCCCCGCGCCGAAGCGAACACCAACCCAGGGACCGTGAAGGAACGCCCGGTCCCGTTGGGAGGGCCACACGGTCATTGTGATAGTTTGCACAAACCTGTACGTTCGAGGTGGATGCCAGCGAAATATCCCACCTCTTTTGCCTCACGTGACCGCCCAGCGCGTCTCGCGCTGATGCGCTGGCTGCTGGTTGTCGCCTACCTGCCCGCAGTCACGTTTCTTGGTCATTGGCCGCTCTCGATCGACATCCCTGGCACTGACGTCTACGTGGGCCTTCCACTGACAGCGAGTCTCCACGAACACAACCATAAGGATCATTGCCACGCCGATGCCGGCTCATGCAGCGATGCCCCTCTCACAACCAGTGCGACCGTCGCGAGTCTCGCACAGTCGTTGGCTTTCGATGACGTGGACTCGCCGCTGATCGGAGTCGGAACCGGCACAGCGGCGTGGTCCGCGCAGGCGGAGGTGGCTCCAGTTGCGCCACCCCCGAAGTGGTCCCCTCTCAGCTAACCGCGACTGCCACCGACCGTGGCTCACATGCTGAAAAGGATCACTCATGTCTATTGTCCAGAGACGGTACGCCGTGCTCCCGGTTGTGCTCACGCTCGCTGTCTTGCTGACAGCTGGTGCCTGCACCGGTAGTGACGGAGCCAGTTCCACGCCCAACGCTGGCATGACGGCGCTCGCCCAGGGACCCTTCCGGGGCGGGAGAGTCACCCCCCCGTACGACAAGCCCAGCGTTGTCTACACCGATACCGGCGGCAAAGCGTTCGATCTCCGAAAGGAGACAGCCGGCTTCATCACGCTCTTCTACATCGGCTACACGCACTGCCCCGACATCTGCCCCACGCACATGCACGACATCGCCAAGGTGCTGAAGGAATCGGACCCGGCGGTGGCGAAGAAGACGAAAGTGGTGTTCGTCACAGCGGACCCTCAACGGGACACACCACAAGTGCTTGGGGATTGGCTCCACTTTTTCAACCCGGACTTCATCGGACTCGTCCCGACCAAGGAGCAACTGAAAGCGCTCCTCGGGGACCTGGACATGGCCCAGACCGTCTACACGGATATCGGCGACGGCAACTACACGGTGAGCCATGCCGCCCTCGTGATTGCGTTTACGCAAGACAACAAGGGCCACCTCGCCTACCCCTTCGGGTTCTCGATTGACGACTGGCGTCATGACCTGAACAAGCTCGCATTTATAGGATGGAAAGACGAATGAAACGAACAACCAATTCCATCCTATTCGGCCTGCTGGGCCTGAGCATCGCAATCCTCGGCGCCGGTGTGGCGGTCTCTTGCGGCGGTGACGATGACGCCGAACCGGCCAAGGCAACGTCGACGCAACCGGCGCCGACGGTGATTCCAGAAGCGACGTCCACTCCAACCAAAGCGCCAGCGAAGCTCGGCGAGGCGCAGGTGGGCAGCATAAGCATCACCAACGCGTCTGTGCGGGAGACCGCGAACGACGTGACGGCCATGTATATGACCATCAAGACGACTGGCATCGGTGACCGCCTCGTTTCAGCCACAACAGCCATCAGCCCGAAGGTGCAGCTGCACGAGACAGTGATGGTGAGCGGCGCAATGCAGATGCAGGAAGTAGCCGGTGGCATCGCAGTCCCCCCGGCCGGTGAAGTCGTCCTCAAGCCAGGCGGCCTGCACGTGATGTTCATGAACCTGACGGCGCCGCTGAAGGCCGAGCAGACCGTAACCATCGAGCTGATGTTCGAGAAGGCGGGGAAGGTCACTCTCACGGCGCCGGTGAAACCCATCGGCGATACGACCGGCGCGATGGGAGGCGGCAGCCCACCCGCGATGGGGACGAAGTCGCCCTGAATCAGCCTTTACTTCGGCCTACTCTCCCTCTTCGGAGGGGAGTGGGCTGGAGCGGACCAACCACACGCGGCGTGCCGGCGCTTCATCAGGCGCGAGGCAGCCCGAGGCCGCGCGTTGCGATGATGTTGCGATTGACTTCGCTCGTCCCACCGGCAATCGTGTAGCTCGGCGCTGCAAGAGCCCAGCGCTCGACCCGGCCCTTCAATGGGGCGTACTTGGACGGCGGCTCTACCTGGCCGGCCATGCCAAGGACGCGCATCCCGGTGACGCCCATCTGTCGCTGCAATTCCGTGCCAAAGACCTTGGACACCGACGCCTCGGAATTGGGCACCTTGCCCTTGCTCTGCATCTCGGCCACGCGGTAACAGAGCCAACGGCCGATTTCGAACTCCATATAGCGCTCGGCGAGCTCGTGGCGGATCTCCGCCCGCGCGCACAGGCCAGGTGTCTCTCGCACGAAGTCGATCAGACCGCCGAGCGTGCTGCGCGTCATCACGACGCGGTTGATCGAACTTCGCTCCTGGTCCAACGTCGTGGTCGCGATGTACCAGCCCCGGTTCTCTTCGCCGACGCGGCAGTCAACGGGCACACGAACCTCGTCCAAAAAGACCTCGGTGAAATGCTCGCTGCCCATCATGTTCACGAGCGGCCTCACCGTGACACCGGGGGTCTTCATGTTGAGCATGAAGTACGTGATGCCGCGATGCTTCGGCGCTTCCGGGTCCGTCCGGGCGAGCAGAATGCCCCAGTCAGCGTCCTGGGCGCCGCTCGTCCAGATTTTCTGACCGTTGAGAATGTACTCGTCGCCATCGCGCACGGCGCGGGTTTGGAGCGCCGCCAGGTCGGACCCGGCACCGGGCTCGCTGAAGAGCTGACACCAGTGGACATCGGCGGTCCGCATTGGCGGCAACCAGCGTTCCCGCTGCTCAGGTGTGCCATGCATCATCAACGACGGCCCGGCCAGCCAGACGCCCTGGTCGTAGGCGCCAGGCGCACCAGCGCTGCTCATCTCTTCCATGTACACGGTTTGCGTCATGTAGCTGGCACCGGCGCCGCCAAACTCCTTCGGCCAGCCCATGGTGAGCCAACCCTGCCCCGCAAGCTTCTTTCGGAACAGTTTGGTGAACGCAGCCTGCTCGTCGGTGATGTGGTCCCGGTCGTTTCGCATATCCCATTCGCCTGCGGTGAGTTGGGCGGCGAGGAACTCCTTGAGTTCTTTGCGGAAGGCAGCGTGCTCGGGAGAATCGTGAAAGAACATGGCGTCACCCGGTTCCGGTTGCCGCGAGTATAGCCCGGCGCGGACACCTTGCTCACCGGCGGACACCGTTCGTCATGCCAGCGATGTAATATGACGT
>JBDTVB010000191.1:0-4828 GCA_040007415.1 Anaerolineaceae bacterium | reverse complement strand
GTAGGCGAGGGCAGCACCCTGCGCCGCCACAATCAGGGCGAGCGCCCCCAACAGGACCCGCTCCTTCAGCAGTTTTCGCCGCAGCGCAGATTCCGCCATCTTCTGAGCAGCAGCGATTTCGCGACTGAAGAAGACGCGGTCGTATTCGCGCCTTAGCTCCGGCTTCGAGAGTACGGCGTACGCTTCGTTCACACGGACGAGGGCGTTCTTTGAGGTGTCATCGACGGCGATCTGCTTTGCAAGATCGTCCGAGATGCGCGCGTAGGCGTTCTCTACGCCCATCAAGTCAGCGCGGGGCGGCAAGTTCAGGATACCGTAGTAATCGATCAGTTCGCCCTTGGCCACACAACACCTCTCTCTTGTAGATCGGCGGACGTGAGCAGATCACGAGGGGTTGGCGCTAATGAAGTGACGAAAGTCCGCAGATGTAGTAGCGCACCTGGCTCAGGGGCGCCTCCCTGTCGATATCTTGACCGCCGAAGACGTGGGCGAGGATGAACATGTTCAGGATTCCAGTGATGGCAGTGGAGCAGGTAACAACGCTATCCCGTCGGAATGCGCCGACGTCCATGCCATGGGCAACGATGTCATCCAATGGTTGGCGCACGCGCTCGCCAAGTGTCTGGGCAAGCGTCGCCATTGGAACGCCTCCGAGTCCGAATACTTCGCGGAGAACCAGCGCGATGATCTCTTCCTGGGCGAGAAAGTGTTCCAGGTAGCGTTCGCAGAAAGCAATCACCCGGTCCTGGGGTGAGGCGAGAGTGGGCAGCCGGGAGCGGATGGCATCAGCCATCTCTTCGAGGATCTGGCGGACGATGTTTCCGTAGAGTCCTTCTTTCGAGCCGAAGTAGTAGTAGATCATCGGTTTGGTGGTTTGGGCATCCTGCGAAATCTCGCGCAGCGAGGTGGCAGCAAAACCCTTCTTGGAGAACTGCCGCAACGCGCTCGAAAAGATGCGCTCGCGAACTTCCGCCTCGCGAAGGGGAGGTGTGTGGGATGAACTCATCAAAGCTCCGGGTGGCCGCGGCTTTGGGATAGTGCGCAAGCCTAAGCAGTAAGTATAAACTGGCACTCCGGTAGGCAGATCGCGTTGCTTTCGAACCGATGATGCGCTACCGTCAGATGAACCTTTAATGCGGTCCCGAGAGGCTGCGAAGGGAGGAGGACGGGCATGCCCGGCCAGAATCCGCACACGCCCCGCCACGCCTGCCCTTTGTATCGGGGGAGGCGTTTTTCATGAGCGCGACGCCCTATCTGGGCCCAGACGAAGTGAATCGCACGCTGAGACGGCTCGGTCACGAGATTATTGAGAGCAATCGCGGCACGGACCGCCTCATCCTTGTCGGGCTCCTCTCTCGCGGCTACCCGCTGGCGGTCCGGCTGGCGAAGGCAATCGAGGAGTTTGAGTCCGTCCTCGTCCCCGTCGGCAGCCTGGACATCGGGCTCTACCGCGATGATGTAACCCGGCGAGGCGCAGCTCCGCACATCCGCCCGAGCGATATCCCCGGGGACATCGACGGGAGCACTATCGTGTTGGTCGACGACGTGCTGTTCACGGGACGAAGCATCCGCGCGGCGATGGACGCGCTCCTCGATTTCGGGAGGCCCGCGCGCGTCCGCCTGGCGGTGCTGATCGACCGCGGACACCGCGAACTGCCCATTCGACCCGACTTCGTTGGCAAGAACATCCCGACGGCGCTCGTCCAATCGGTCCAGGTACGGCTGAAGGAGATCGACGGCGAAGACGGCGTGTACGTCTTTGGGGAGGAAGCGGCAAATGCTTGAAACGCGCCCCGCGCCGGCTGAAGTCGCAGAAACCGTTACCACCTGGACGGCGAAAGACCTGCTCGATACCGACACGCTCTCGGTCACGGAGATCGAACTGATCATGGAAACGGCTGAAGCGATGAGCGAGATTCGTCAGAGGCCGGTGGCTCGCGTTGCTACCCTACGGGGGAGCACGGTGGTCACGCTGTTCTACGAGCAAAGCACCCGAACTCGCGCGAGTTTCGAGGTCGCCGCCAAGGCGCTTGGCGCCGATGTGGTCAATCTGACGGCCTCAGGCAGTTCCGTCGAGAAGGGCGAGTCACTGATCGACACGGTGCGGACGCTGGAGGCGATCGGAGCGGACGTGGTTGTCATGCGTCACGGCAAGTCCGGCGCGCCATATCTCGCCGCGCGGAACACAAAGGCGAGCGTGATCAACGGCGGTGATGGCACGCATGCCCATCCCACCCAGGCGTTGCTCGATCTCTTCACTATGCGGCGGCACCTTGGCGACCTCGCCGGGAAGCGGGTCGTGATCGTGGGCGATGTCCTGCACAGCCGGGTTGCACGGTCGAACGTCTGGTCGTTGATGGCCTCTGGGGCGAACGTTGTGCTCTGCGGGCCTGCGACGCTGTTACCTCGTACCCTCCATGGGCGCAGCGAGGGCGGATCTTGCGAAGTGACCACCAACCTGAACGCGGCGCTTGGAGACGCTGACGTGGTGATGGCATTGCGCATGCAGAAGGAACGCCAGGATGGTGGGCTTATCCCCTCCCTCCGCGAGTACATCAATGGCTACCAGATCAATGCGAAGCGGCTGGCGCTTGCGCGTCCCGGCGCCCTGGTGATGCATCCCGGACCGATGAATGAAGGCATCGAGATCGCTCCGGAGATCGCGCACGGCGTAACCTCGGTGATTGAAGAGCAGGTGTCCAATGGGGTTGCGGTGCGAATGGCCGTGCTCTACCTGATAGCGACTGCGAGGCGACCATGACCGAGCCTCTGCTCATTCGCGGCGGCCGCGTAGTTGACCCTGAGTCCGGATTCGACGGCGAGGCGGACGTGCTTCTGCGGGACGGCGTGGTCTCCGAAATCGGTAGCGGGCTGAGCGGCGACGGAGCCGGTGCAATCGACGCCCGAGGCTGCATCGTCGCACCGGGCTTTGTTGACCTGCACACGCATCTCCGAGAACCAGGTTTCGAACAGAAGGGCACCATTGCTACTGAAACGGCTGCCGCGCTTCGGGGCGGGTTCACCACCATCTGCGCGATGCCAAACACTGCGCCGGCCCCAGACTCTGCAACCACGGTCGAGGCGTTGCTTGAGTGGATCGCCCGCGACGCAAGGGTTCGAGTGTTGCCAATTGGGTGCGTGACGCGTGGCCGCGCGGGAAAACAGCTCGCTGAGCTCTCGGAACTGGCGGCCGCAGGGTGCATCGCCTTCAGCGATGATGGGAGCCCAGTCGCCGATGGCTGGCTGATGCGACACGCCCTGGAGCTTGCTGGCGCGCTTGGCTTGCCATTGTCTGAGCATTGCGACGACCCTTCGCTTAACCATGGTGGCGTGATGAACGAAGGCGCCGTGAGCGAGCGCCTCGGTCTCTCAGGCCAGCCTGTTTCGGCGGAGATCAGCGCCATCGCCCGCAATATCGCGCTGTGCGAGGCGACGGGTGCGAGGCTCCACATTGCCCACGTCACCACGGCGCGCGGGATCGAACTCGTTGCTGACGCGAAGCGGCGTGGGCTCCCGATCACCTGCGAGGTAACACCGAGCCACCTCTTCCTCACGGAAGACGCAGTGGGGGGACCGGAAAGAACTCCTGCCTACGACACAAACGCGAAGATCAACCCACCGCTACGCACGGAGGCGGACCGGCAGGCGCTGATCCGCGGAGTGAACGATGGAACGGTCGATGCAATTGCGACCGATCACGCGCCCCATGCGGCAGAAGACAAGCTCTGCGAGTTCGATGACGCGGCGTTCGGCATCAGCTGTATCGAAACCGCGCTGGGAACGTTGATGACATCGGTCGAACGGGGCGAGCTGTCGCTCCCGGCCGTCTTGCGCGCGCTGACGGTTGGTCCGGCGCAGGCATTCGCGATCAATGCCCGAATCGACGGAGCGGGCGCACTTCGGCCAGGGGTTTCGAGCGACATTACGATCTTTCACCCAACCGAGCGCTGGATCGTTGATCCGTCGCAGTTCGCCTCCAAGGGGAAGAACACGCCGTTGGGCGGGCGGGAGCTTCATGGCCGTGTCCGGGCGGTGATCGTTCGCGGCGAACTCAGGTTTCATGAAGAGGTGGCGCATGCCTGACGCCCGCCTCGTGCTCGCTGATGGCAGCGTCTTTGAAGGCTCTTCGATCGGTGTCCCGGGCCACGCCGACGGCGAGGTTGTGTTCAACACCTCGATGACGGGCTACCAGGAGATGCTCACGGATCCTTCGTACGCGGGGCAGCTACTTACGCTCACGTATCCGATCATCGGGAACTACGGGATCGATGCCGCGGTGGAGGAATCTTCGCGAATCCAGCCTACCGGGCTGATCGTCCGCGAAGCCGCAGTCAGCCCGAGCCACGTGCTCTCGACCGGGACCCTCTCCGCGTACTTGAAGGCGCGGGGCGTGGTCGGCATCGAAGGCGTGGACACGCGGGCGATTACTCGCCGCATCCGCCAGCACGGCGTCATGCCGGGCACAATCACCACCGATGAACGAGCGGAAGTGGCACTGGAGCGCATCCGTTCGATGCCCGATTACGACGAGGTGAACTGGGTCTCCACGGTTACGACAGCCGAGGTGTACGACTGGGACGGTTCCGCCGAAAGGCACCGCGTGGCGCTGCTAGACGGCGGGGTGAAGCGCAATATCATGAGGTCCCTGGTGGCGCGTGGCTGCTCCGTGAGAGTCTTCCCCTTCACCGCGTCAGCTGGCGACTTGCTGGCGATGAACCCTGACGGGATCGTCCTATCGCCAGGCCCGGGAGACCCACGCATGCTGGACGGCATGGTCGCGGAAACGAAGAGGCTCATCGGCAAGGCGCCGCTGCTGGGGATCTGCCTG
>JBDTVB010000190.1:0-4862 GCA_040007415.1 Anaerolineaceae bacterium | reverse complement strand
AGAAGGCCGTGTTGCGGCGGCTGCTGGAACTGTACCACTACGATTTCACGGAATTCTTGCCACTTGATTTGAACGAACATGGGGAGTTCGGGTACCAGTACCTGGACCACTACTGGGCGCCAGATGAAGGGGAAACACGGTTGCCGTTCCTGGTGCGGGCTGACGGGAAGCTCGCCGGGTTCGCGTTCGTGCGGCGAAAGGAGGATGGCCCGTGGAAGATGGCCGAGTTCTTTGTGATGCGGCAGTACCGCAGAGCGGGCGTTGGAGCCCAGGCAGCGCGAGCCGTCTTCGCGCAATGCGCGGGCGCGTGGGAGGTCCACGAAGTGCTCGCGAACACGCCCGCCCAGGCGTTCTGGCGGCGCATCATCGGCGAGGTCACGGGCGGCCAGTTTGAGGACGAGACCAGCGACAGCGTGACACAGCGGTTCACCATTACCGGGTGACCAACGGCGCGAACCGAAGTTGGTGCGGTGTTGACCGGCAGTGACGGCTCGCCGACCCTCTACGGTCGCTGAAGGTCTCCGGCGCCGCCGTCCATCAACGCAACGACATCATGTCCTGCCAGCTGAAGCAGGCTGGCTGCCATCGTCGCTCGCTGGCCGCTTGCGCAGACGAGGAGCGCCGGGCCAGCCAGCCGTGGCGCCCAGTCCGACATCTCATCGATCGGCCGCCGCACGCTGCCGGCCAGCGGCAGTTCATCCTGCTCGTAGGCGAACCGCACATCAATCACCTGCGCTCCCGCTTCGAGCATGGTCCGCGCCTGCGCAGCGTCGACAACCGGGGTGGTTGCCGTGGGGCGAGCGGACGCGATCCAATCAGCCCACGGCAGGAAGCCGCGCACGTCCTCGTACCCAATGCGAAAGAGGTCCACGGCCACTCGCTCGGCCTGAGTGCGGTCATACGTCACCAGCACGATCGGTGCGTTAAATGGGATCAGCCAGCCGGCGTAGGCCAGCAGCGAGCCGCTCTCTTCGATCTCCACAGACCCGTTGACATGGGCCGCCGCGAATTCCTGGCGGGTGCGCACGTCGACGACATTCACCCCGCCCGACAACGCAGACTGGACGCCATCAGGGGAGAGGAGCGCCGGTACTGGAGGTTCGCCGAACACTCGAGGCCCCTTCCGGTTGATGGGCGACATATAGCGGTAGTAGCCAGGTATCGGCGCCGCAGACGCCAGTTGGATCGCCCGGAATGCTTCCAGCGTCGGCGTTGAGAGTGCCGGGTTTCGCTCGAACTCAATGGAAAGCGGGCCACGCCGTTCCAGCGCCGAGCCCGTGGTGCTGCAGAAGGATCCCGCCCCGTGGGTCGGCAGGATCTCGGTGGAGGCTGGCAGGAGTTTTCGGAGCCGCTGCGCCGTCTCCCATTGCAGGCGGGTAAGCTCAGCTGTGTGATCCGGCCCCAACAGATCGGTGCGGCCCGCGGCCGCCATCAGAAGCGCGCCGCCGGTGAACGCGCCGGTCACCTTTCCCCGGGCGTCGCTGGCGATGTACGCCGTGTGCTCGTAGGTGTGGCCGGGTGCAGCGATCGCCTTCAGGCCCACGCCGCCGAACTGCACTTCCTCGCCATCCCCCAGCGGGAGGTGCGGGAACTCCAAGCCTGAACTGGCGGGCGCGACCACTCTTGCCCCGATTGCAGCCAGTTCCCGGCCGCCGGAAAGGTAGTCGTTGTGGACATGCGTCTCGAACACGTAGTCGATCGACGCCCCGTGCGCGCGAGCGGCTTCGAGAAACGGCCGCACGTCACGTTGTGGGTCGACAACGGCTGTCGCCCCTTCGCCGATGACCAGATACGAGGCGTCGCCCAATGCGTCGGCGACGATCTGCAGGATCTTCATGGTCATCCATTGTGCGGGAACTTTGCAGAGGCGACGAGGGCCATCTGGCCGCACCTGACGGGCCACCGGATCCTTTTCGGCTGTCAGCCCACCACATTCAGGCACGGAACGCCTGACCCACGGGAGGACGCCCGGAGCCGAACGTGCAAGGCGACTGGCGACCCTAGTTCCCGGCGAATGTGCCCAGGTCTTTCCACACGAGCAAAGCTCCTGAGTGGCCAGCCTGGATCATGTAAGGAGCGCAAGCGCGGCCGGGATCAAGACGACCACGTACGCCGCCATCGGTGCCCAGGCCGGGAGTCCGAACCGCTCCCGGTAGCGGCTGATCGCCCAAACGCCGATCGCGCCGAGTGCGAACACTGCGGCGAGAACGAACGCCGTGTCCCCCTGTTCAGGATGTTCGCCGAACCGTGCGTCTACCCCTACTGTCTCTGCCGCGCGCTTCACCGAATCCTTGAGGGGTTCCCCGCTCTGCTTCGCGAGGAACGCCAAACTCGCCGCTCCCACGGCCAGTACCGCCACGAGCAGCGAATACCGCGCTCGCCACGCCTGCTTCCAACAGGTCGCTGCGAAAACGGCGACAGCAAGCGGTACCAGCACGACCGCGGCGTGACCAAGGAGGGCGTGCGCCGGGAGGCCGAAGATCGTGGAGATTGCCAGCAAAGGGACATTCCTCCGGTCTTGGAGTGAGTACGGGGAGACCTCAACTTGCCAAGTATGCCCGCTCTTCATGTGAAGATCATGTGAGCCGTTGCGCTGCCCGGGAGGGGCCGCTGTTATGGAGAACACCTCGTTTGACGTTCAGGCTGTGCGGAACGGGTACGCTCGGTATGGTTGTAACAAGGGCGTGATCTGCGAGCCTCCAAGCGCGATGGAGCCGTCCCGCACGTTCAAACCGCATTGTTTGGAGAGAAGAGATGACACTTGCTGAGGCAGCCGCCGGACTACAGATTCGTTCAATCATCAAGAAGGAGGGCACCCTCGAACTCTCGATCGTGAGCGTGCCAACCCCGGAGCCGCAGGCCGATGAAGTGATCGTCCGAATCGAAGCCTCCCCCCTCAACCCTTCGGACCTCGGACTCCTCTTTGGTGGAGCAGACATGACCTCTGCCAGGTGCATGGGCACCGGTGATCGGACCGTCGTAACCGCGCCCGTCTCGCCGCCAGTGCTGGCGGCGATGGCCGGACGGCTGGACCAATCGCTCCCGGTGGGAAATGAAGGTGCGGGCGTCGTCATCCTGGCAGGCGGCTCGCCCGCGGCACAGGCGCTCGTCGGCAAGACCGTGGCCATTCTCGGCGGCTCCATGTACTCGCAATTCCGCTGCATGAAGGCGGCGCAGTGCCTCGTCCTGCCCGCTGGAACAACGCCCGCTGAGGGAGCTTCCTGTTTCGTCAACCCGCTCACAGCGCTGGGCATGGTTGAGACCATGCGCCTCGAAGGCCACAAGGCGCTCGTCCACACAGCCGCAGCATCCAACCTCGGTCAGATGCTCAACAAGCTCTGCATCAAGGACAACGTGGGCCTCGTGAATATCGTCCGAAAGCAGGAACAGGCCGACATCCTAAAGAGGGCCGGCGCCACCTACGTCTGCAATTCGAGTTCGCCCACCTTCGCTGCCGACCTCACCGACGCGCTCGTTGCTACCGGCGCCACGATGGCGTTTGATGCCACCGGCGGCGGGCGGCTCGGCGGCCAGATCCTGGCCGCGATGGAGGTCGCCGCGAACAGGACCGCGAAAGAGTACAGCCGTTACGGCTCGACGACTCACAAGCAGCTCTACATTTACGGCGGGCTGGACCGGAGCCCGACAGAGTTCATTCGAAACTTCGGCATGGCCTGGGGAATCGGTGGCTGGCTGCTCACGCCCTTCCTGCAGAAGATCGGCTTTGAGGCTGCCCAGGCGTTGAGGGAGCGAGTGGCGGCGGAGATCACGACCACCTTCTTCAGTACCTACACCCGTGTGGTCTCGCTCGCCGAAGCCCTTCAGCTTGACGCGATTGCGGTCTACGGAAAGCAAGCCACCGGAGAGAAGTACCTGATCAACCCCAACAAGAAGTGATCCCGCGGCAACCAGATGATCAGCCGGCCCGCGCGTCACCCCAGCAGCGTCTCGGGTTCTTCGTCTCTCTGGCCCCTGTGAGAGCGGCGATGCGCCCGGTGGCTGAGGAGATGAATCCGCTCCTATCATGGATTCACCCGGTCGCTCAGGCCGGCGGGGCCGGGGGTATTGGTTGGCAGACTTGGTCGTACCGGGGGTTTGGTGGCTGCACGGGACACGGGGCAGCAACGTGTACCTCGTAGAGGCGGGCGCGGAGCTCGTCCTCATCGACACCGGTTTCGGGGACAGTGCCCAGGGCATCGCACAGGAGGTCGAGGAGGTGGCGCCGGGGCGGGCGATTTCGAAGATCCTGCTCACGCATGCGCATGTGGACCACGCGGGTGCGGCGGGGCTGCTTCGGAAGAGCTGCGGCGCGGAGGTGGTCGCGGGTCGCGCGGAATGCGTGAGGCAGGGCGAGCGGTGGCTGTTGCGTGAACGAGTGGGCCATTCGCACTGGCTGCGGAGCCTGCTGGCGGCGGCGCTGCGGCGGGCGTTTCCGGTTGTCATCGTCGACCGTGTGCTGGCGGGCGAGGCGGAGGTAGCGCCGGGGATCGTTGCCGTGCCGGTGCCGGGGCACACGCCGGGATCCTATTGTTACCTGGATGAGGCCCGAGGGGTGGCGTTCGTTGGTGACCTGGTTATCAGCCATGTGGAGTGGCTGGCCCGCCCGCTGAAAATGTCGAACGCGAACGACGGGCTCTACCTGGAGTCGCTGCGGAAGTTTGGGCCACGAGCGCCCGAGACAGGCTGTCCGGGGCATGGGGCCCCGGTTCTCGCGGGATTCGGGGAGAAGCTGAGGGAGCTGGCAGATCTGCCCCGGCGGCGGATGCCGCCGTTCGACCCCATGCGGATGCGCCAACTCCGGCAGTTTGGGAAAGGGATGTCGCGGCGACGAGAGAAAGCAGCGGACCCTCCACCACCTTCAG
>JBDTVB010000189.1:0-4871 GCA_040007415.1 Anaerolineaceae bacterium | reverse complement strand
TCCAGGTGAAATCCTGGAGCTTGCCGACGCCAAGGCTCTGGCCCTCTTCCATCAACTTTTCGAAGTCGCCCATCGGTGCGAGGTAGAGCTGGGTAGCGGGGCGCTTGAGGAATCCGTTGACGGGCGCGAAGAGGATGTGGCGGAACTTGGTGACCGCCATCAGCGCCAGCAGCGTGAAGGCGCCGACGACGTGGAACCACCAGACCACCTTGTGGATGTTGAGGGCCGTCTCGGCGCTGACGCTTCCGAAGGCCTTCGCGAACAGCCAGCCCGCGGGTGACCAGTAAGACCAGCTTTCGTGCCCGGCAGGGATTTCGTCGCCCGCGATGCGCAGCCCTTCAACGAAGATCCCGGAGAAGAGGACGAGCCCGAGCAGCCCAACGATCAGTCCGTCTTCGCTGCTGCGACGGTCCCAAGTGAGCTTGGCTGGCGGCGCCACGTAGCGGCGGTAGACCGCCATTGCGATGCCAACCAGCCCGATGACGCCGAACAGGTCACCGACAAAGCTGTAGACGAGGTAGACACCGCCCTTCAGAAACGCGTGCTCCGCATCCTGGCGGAAGATCAGGGGCAGGTAGTCATCTAGCGACAGGAGGAGCGTGACGATGAACAGCACGATGAAGCTGGAGTAGATGCACCAGTGCATGACGCCAGCGAACTTGTCGTTCTTCACGCGGCTGGTGCCGGCGCCCATGGTCAGCATGTTGGTGAGGCGCGCGCCGAAGTTGTTCAGCACTGGCTGGGGCTTGCCAAGCCGCCAGATGCGCAATCGCTGAATGAACGCAGCTGCGATGACAGCCATGCTCAGGGCAAAGACGAAGTACATCAGCCACGGGACGTTGATGTTGAAGAAGACCTGGCGCGAGGCGGTGGTGGTGCGCGCGGTTTCGAGCGCCGAAATGCCGCCGAGGATGACGAGCGGGATCAGCAGGCCACCAAGGCTGCCGCGCAAACGCACCGCGCGTGAGGGCGTGGACGCGCGCAAGTCGCGGATCGCCTGGCCCGAAACGTTCTCGGCTGACTGCGGGGTGGGGGTGAGCGGCTGATCCATCGGCTGAGAGTTCCTTCTGCGCGGTTCGCCACCCTCACAGGCGGCCTGCCCGGATTCTAAAGGGGCCAGCTTGATCGCGCGAACCTCACGAGCGGCGCGTCCAGTACCGGGCGCGGGCCGTTGTAGCGCCGGCAGCGGCGCGTGCCGATCCCTGCGCTGACCGATCGGATGCGAAGACCGGTGCACGCCGGCTCGCCCATTCCTTTACCGGGCCGGAGCCAGTTGCCTCCGGGAAATGGTTCCTCCGGGGCTTACGCCCACGTTGCAACATCAATTAGAGCGCAGGTGATTCGCAATTTCCGCTGAATCCCATATCATGCGAGCCATCACGAAACGCGGGCGTAACAACAGCCCGCCAGAAGGAAACTCGTTGGAACTGCAAAACGCCGTCATCGTCGATGGGGCACGCTCGGCCTTTGGCCGCGGCGGCCGCGGAAAACTCGTCGCAACTCGCCTGGATGAAGCAGGCGCCCAGGTCCTTCGCGCGCTCCTGGAGCGCAACCCGAAGGTTCGCCCGGAGATGATCGAAGACATTGGCCTCGGCAACGTCGGCCATGCCGCCGAACTCGGTGGTTTCGGGGCCGACACGGTCGCCCGTCTCGCCGGCCTGCCTGCTGAAGTGTCAGCCTACGACTGCAACCGCCAGTGTGGTTCTTCGATGGAGACGCTCCACCGCGTTGCCCAGTCGATCATGGTGGGCGCCACGGACTGTGGCATTGCCCTCGGCATCGAGCGCATGGGCCGCACACTGGGCGGCGGCGGACGCGGCGAGACCACGCGTCTCACGGAGTTCAACCCGAACCGCCTGAAGCAGAACTCCCTGCAGCGCAACATGGCCGCGAATCACTTCGAAGACTTCGGTGTGCCTTTCCAGGACCAGATCCTCGATTACTCACCTGTCCTTTCAATGACCCAGACCGCACAGAATGCGGCCGAAGTCTACGGACTCAGCCGCGAGGAGATGGACCAGTTCGCCACCGACAGCCACAAAAAGGCCGTCGCTGCCTATGCGAGCGGCTTCTACAACCGCGAAATCATCCCGCTCGAAGTTGAAGAGCCTGTCTTCGATGAGAATGGCAACTGGGTGGAAGCAGAACGCGGCAAGATGATCATGTTTGACCGTGACGAGTGCATTCGCCCGGGGACGAACATGGAAACGCTTGGCCAGCTTCCCGGTATCAAGGGCGTTGTCAGCCCCATGGGCGAAGAGATTCGCATCACGGCGGGCAACAGCTGCCCCACGAACGACGGCATCTCCGCCGCAATCATCATGAGCGAGAAGATGGCCCTCCAGCTCGGCCTGGAACCGCTGGCTCGCATCGTTGGGTTCGGCGTCGCCGGTGTGAAGCCGCAGGTGATGGGCCTTGGCCCGATTCCTTCGACTCGCAAAGCGCTGCGAAAGGCAGGCATCACAGCTGACCAGATCGACCGCGTGGAGTTCAACGAAGCGTTCGCGGCCCAGGTCATCCCGTCCTGCCGTGAACTCGGTATCCCGATCGACCGGGTGAACGTCAACGGTGGCTCCATCGCCATCGGCCACCCGCTCGGCGCTACCGGCGCCCGGCTGGTTCTCTCCGTCGCGCACGAACTGCGGAACAGCGGCGGCCGCTACGGCCTCGCCACCCAGTGCATCGGCGCCGGCATGGGCATCAGCACGATTATCGAGCGCATGTAGTCCGGCGCCTGGCCTCCAGCGCCAAGCAGGAAACGCCCAGAGACAGGGCCGGGAAACCGGCCCTGTTTCTGTGTGTTGCGAACGAGACACCTGCCACTACGGCAGAGACACAGGGTCCGCCGGCAGAGCCCGCTTCAGTGGTTCGGGCATCCGAAAGAGGATGAGCGCGGCGCCAATAGCGCCAACCCCGCCCATGGCAATGGACGCCCCACCGAGCGTGATCAGGGCGGTCAGGCCGGCCACCGCCAGTGGACCTCCGGCAGTACCAAGATCGCCGAACAATCGCCATGCGCCAAGGAACTGGGCACGGCCCGCTGTTGGCGAGAAGTCGGCGCCAAGGGTCATTACGATCCCGCTGCCCAGCCCGTTGCCAAACCCGATGATCACGCCGACCACGGCCAGCGACCAGAATTCGTGGGTGAGCGGCAGAAGCACCATGCCCACCGACATGATGGCGAGGCACGGGATCGCGACCGACTTCCGTCCCCAGCGATCCATTGCGGTCCCGGCCGGGTAGAAGAGCACCATCTCCATCGCCATCGAAATCCCGAACACCAGGCTGACCGCCGCCGCGTCCAGCCCCACGTGCACCGCCCACAGCGGCAGGACGCTCTGGCGCGTGGCGCGCAGCGCCTGGATGGACGTCACTCCGATCCCCGCCGTCATGAACACCCTCGCGTTGTCGCGCACGATCGCGGGGAGATTGGTATGGCCGTGGGCGGCTGCTACTCCCTCGGCGTCTCGCACAAAGGCGATGAGGCAGGCGGTAGCGAGCATCGCCGCCACCATGTGAACGTAGTAGGCACCATCCAGCCCGGCGAACGTTGCCACCACGACACCGGCGAACGGGCCAACGAAGTTCCCCGCGCGGTTCATGCCGCCCAACGTGGAGAGGGCCCGCCCGCGAAGCTGCATCGGCACCGTTTCGGTGACGAACGTGAGGCGCGCGAGAAGCCAAACTGACCAACCGCAACCCATCAGGAACGTGAACACCCCAAAGACGAGCGCGTTTGGGCTCCACGCCGAGCCCGCCAGTGATGCGATGACCATGACCGTCCCGGCGGTCATGGCGCGGCGTTCGCCAAAGCGAGCGACGAGCCACCCGGCGGGCACATCGAACACGAGGACGCCGATGCCCCGCAGTGCGACGATGAGGCCGGCAACCGCCAGCGACGCGCCAAGACTCTTCGCCTGGAGGGCAACGATCGGGATCACCGCTCCCTGCCCAACGGCAAAGAGGAACGTGGGCAGGTACACGGAGACGGTGAGCGAGCGCAGTGTGGACGTGTACGGCGCGGGCTGTAGTTGCTGCACTTCGCAAATCTACGGGCGACGCCGCTGGTGCGCTACAGCGACGGTCGACCCGGCGGGCGTGCCCTTGGGCGATTGTGAGAAGCTCACCGGATTCTCTCCCGAGCCTCGATCGTCGCCGTACCCGCACCACTGCCGGCCGAGGCGATCGCGGCCTTCGAGCTTTCCAGCGAAGGCCGGATGGCGCTTCAACAGTTCGAGTTTGGTCTCGCGCGGTAGGTCTCAGGCAGCGCGCATGAACCACGCATTCAGCGGGTCCGTGGGGGGGCCGACAGCGGATAGCGCGACGGCGGGCAACCATACGGGTGATCGGAGGTTCTCCAGCCGGCTCAATGGCCGGGGGAGGGGCCGGGCGGTGGCCCACGAGTCGTCCGTCGAAAGGCCCTTAGTCGCAGCCTCACCGTGTTCGCGTTCTGCGCGAACGTGCAAGCCCCATGCCTCAAGGGCCGCCGTGATCGTCGCAGTCGAGGCATCGTGGTCCACGTAGACCACGCCGACGCCGCCATCTGGCATCACTACCATCGGGCGGGTGGCCTGTTCTCGTTCAGAGTCGTTCAACAGAGAGCGCAGATGATGCATGGTCGTGTTTCAAGATACGGTTGTCGCCAGCTCGACATTAGCGGAATGCGGAGCGATTGGGTGACCCTCGGGGGGATGATCGGTTATCAGGAGGAAGGGCACTGCCGGTCGGCTCCTTGCCTGTGTCGCAGGGGTGTACAATACTTTGAAGTGATCCGCTTTTGGCGGATCGTTTTTGTGTTGGATTCCTTGGGATACGAAACCTGGCCCGGGTGGCGCAATGGCAGCGCAACTGTTTTGTAAACAGTAGGTTAG
>JBDTVB010000188.1:0-4877 GCA_040007415.1 Anaerolineaceae bacterium | reverse complement strand
TGCCAGCGCCGCAGCCATCGAGTGCATGCGATAGTTGAACGCCAGCGAGTCGATCTTCTCCCGGAACTCGGGCAGTTCCAGCTCGGCGTAGAGCCGTTGGGGGTGCGTGCCCATGCTCATCGCCCGTTCGAGAACCGCGCGGTCGTCGCAGATAAGGATGCCGCCCTCGCCGCCCGTCAGGTTCTTCGAAGCCTGCAGCGAGAACGCGCCCACCGTCCCCCACGAGCCAACCAGCTTGCCCGCATGCTTCGCCAGGTGGGCCTGCGCGCAGTCTTCCACGACCACGAGGTTGTGCCGCTCTGCGACCTCCATGATGCGCGTCATGTCAGCCGGAAAACCGAAGATGTGGACGACGACGATCGCCTTCGTACGAGGCGTGATCTTCGCCTCGATCGACGCCGGATCGAGGGTGAACGTATTGGGGTCGATGTCCGCAAAGATCGGTATCGCGAAGTTCTGGAGGATGCAACTGACCGACGCCCCCCAGGTGAACGGCGACGCAATCACCTCATCGCCGGGCTGCACGCCCGCACCGTGAAGGGCGAGCATCAGCGCCGCCGTGCCGCCGTTGACAGCGAGGGCATACTTCCGCCCATGCATCGCCGCGAAGTTGCGTTCGAACTCGCCCTGCGTCCCTTCCGCGCCAACCGGGCAGAGCGTCTCTTCCGTGATCACGCGCGTTATCTCCGCCAACGCCTCGCTATCGACCAGCGGCCACGCAGGAAGCGCGAGGTTCACCGCGGGCGAGCCTCCGAGAAGCACAGGGGTGGATGACATGCGCGAAGTATACGGCGTCAGCCGGGGCGAGATGACCGCTCACGCCTCTGCTGCGCCAGCCCTAACCGGAATCGTAGGCGGTGGGCGCCTCGGCTGTCCGTCGGCTTTCACGGGGCGGTCAGCGGGGATTCATGCGACAGAGACTGTTACCTCAGCGAGTGTGTCTGCCGCCTCACGGGCAGTCACACCGAACGGGACGGCGGTCAGAAGCAGGGAAACATCGCGGTGGCCAGAAGCAACGGATGCCCTGTGGACGAGACGACCTCGAGACTTGAGCGATTCCCACGTATCTCTCCGACAAGGATAAACCAGCACGCAAACGACCTTGGGCGTTGAAAACAAAGTCGAGTAGGCAAGCACTTGCAGCAAGTCTGTCCGATGCCGCTCCTTGATGATCTCTTCCAGCCTCGTCCATCCGCTCGAATTCAGCTCTTCCCAGTGCTGCTTGTACTTGGCGTCAAAGACGAAGGACACGTCGTCGCGCTGCATTACAACGTCAGGTAACAGATAGCGTTGCGAACCTTCATAGGGTGGCTCCCACTGAAGCGGTGACTGCGTTTGGCGAAGCCGACCGACTTGAACTCGCGCCCCGATGGAGGGAGCGAGCCGCGAGACGACCGTCTCCACCCACGCTTCGAAGAATTCCTCCATCTCCAGTCGCCACGGAATACCCCTCAAATCGGAGATGCCAGCCAGGCCCCGTTGCTCCACTGCCCATTCAATGGCCTCGACGCCCTCCGCCCAGCCCGGTGATTGCAGCCTTCCGTGCACCCAAGCTGCAATCGCGCCCGCGCTTGGCGGGGCCGGCGCAACGTGGCTCACTTGCCTGATGAGGTCCCGACAAAACTCAACCAAGTGGACGATAACCGAACCCGCTGATCGCTGCGATTCCAGGCTGTCCAAGTGCAGGCGAAGAGCGTAGTGGAGACCGGCGAGCAGCCGTCGGTCTTCCTGCAGAGCTGGGTATGTGCACGGAACCCGCAAGAAGGCCCCTCGGCTGAGATGTTGGGTCGCCCATGAGCCCCAATCGACACGTCCCTTCGGGGCAGTCTGAAGATCGCTCCGCATCTCGAACTGCCGGTTCAACCCCCGAAGCAACCGTTCAATCCGAGGCAGCACAACGCTCGAAAGGACCCATTCGGGAATTGACCGGTCTGACCTTGGCAATGCGGGCAATGGAAGAATGTCCGGGACGACCCGAAATCCCATGTCGCCCATCATCGGGCCGATTCCTCGCCACTCGAACCTCGGTCGAATCACGAGTCCGTAGTCCGGCCTCGCTGTAGTCGGCGATAGTAAGGGCAACGCGCCAATCGTGGTTCCGGTAGAAATATCGAGGACCGTCCCGTTCGCCGACGTTCGAACAGCCGCGGAAGCACCAAATCGGCGCAACGCCTCGCGATTGAGCGTCGCCAGTTGATTTGCAAGGCGAAGAAGGGTCGGTTGGGGGTCGCGCGGCGGAACACCGGCCATGAACATCGATGCCGGCACACTAATGACTGAACTATCAGTCCCTTCGAAGCAGGCCCCCGGCGGTGCAGACCGTTGCGTCGCCGCCATCAGTTCCTGAGACTCTCAACCCACTGGGCGTACGCTCGGATGTCCTCAGCGAAGCCCGGCACATAGCCTTGCGCGAGGTATTCCTCTAGCAACGGGAGCAGTGATACGCGCAACGCAGTTGGTGCATCGTCGTTGTCCCTAAGAAAGTATGAATGCCCCGGCATGAGTCCAAAAGCATCGTCTTGCGCATGTTCCATGAAGATGCGCAACAGCTTTTCAAAAGCCTCCTGCATTACCTCGCCACCGAGGTCGGTCACTACTCTCGGCTGCGGCCAGAGTTTAACGAAGGCGAACCGCCGCCGAATAGCGACATCGAGAATTGCGATGCTGCGGTCCGCGCTGTTCATAGTCCCAAGAAGGTGGAGGTTGGTCGGAAGCGAAAGCTTGGCGCCGAACGGTTCGGGGAATTCATGAGGTAAGCTGACGACTCGCGGCACATCGACGTCCGGCTCCAGCAAGTAAACAGCCTCACCGAGCACCTTCGCCAAGTCAGCACGATTGATCTCGTCGATATGCAACAGGTACGGGGTGGACGGGTCGTCCGCAGCTCTCTTCGCCGCTTCCATCAGGGCGCCGGGACGGGGAACAAACTGCAGCCCTACGCCGTCCCCGGAGTGAACAGGCGCAAGCCCTCCTATAAACGACTCGTAGGTCGTGTTTGGATGGAACTGGATCGTCATCGAGCGCCCGGGGTAGTGGGTTTCGGCGAGGATGCCGGCCAGCCTCGTCTTTCCGGTCCCAGGCGGACCTTCGATGATCACAAATCGACGCGATTCTAGAAGCGTCTTTGCGGCCATGACATCGAGATCGGGCATCGCCAGCGATTGATATCCTCGTCGGATGGCGGCCGCCTCCGCCTGCGATGCCTTCAGCGGCCGGAAACCACGCTCCTCGAAGTTCAGGTCCAAGAACGCCGCGAGCGCCGCGCGCGCTGCGGTTGGGGCACCTTCGGGCATTGCGGCTAAGGCATAAATCTCACGCCCGTAGCGGTCCAGGGCTGCCCGATGCGCTGCAAAGGCGGACTTGATTTCGTCTGGTACGCTTTGATCGATCCGGGTGGGATCAGATTTTGCCCATGCGATCATCTCGCCACGGCCATATTCCCGGTTCAGCCACTTGCAGATCGACGCCGCCTTGCGTGCATGACCCGGCTTACCCAACAAATAGGCGTCCTCACCGAGGCCCTGCGTTCCCACCACCATCGCAAGCAACGATGGACCATCGGTCCTCGGAAACAGCACGACGCTCATGCCCGTGTAGCCCCCTGACGTGGGATTGCTTGGGTGAATCAACGCGGCAAACGGAACGCTTTCGGGCGGTGCAAGGAACGGTGCACGAATTGAGACGGAGTTCTCTGCGACCCTCTCAAAGCGCCCGCCGCCTCCGCCAAAAATCGCTTTGAACGCCGCCGCGGCGGCGTCGTGCCATGTCGCATCCCAAGGCCTCGTCGCTAGTGCTAGAAGTTCGTCCATGTCCGCCATCCCGAAGTGTTGAGCGGATTGTGACACGAGATTTGGATCGTCGCCCGTCCAAGCCGCTGAGAGAGCGCCACAAGAAGTACCGGCTGGCCCACTAGGCCCCCAGCGCCGCCCGCCCCTTGGCGCTCCTACCCCGCCCCCGTCACGATCCCCCAAATGCCTAACCCTGCCCAGACCCCTGCCCACCGCCAGGACCACCCCAAACCTCCCAAAAACGTGCAGAACGCGCTCAGCGCGTTAGGGAACGCGTTAGAACGCGCTAAACGCGTTAGCAACGCAATAGCACTTTTTCTGGAGGCCGCGTGAACCCTTCGCCGATCGCGCCGAACAGCGCCGCGCGCTCCCGCGCCGGACGTTGCGAGAGACCGCAATTCCCCTCGCCCGCCGGGTCGGGAGAGGGGCTAGGGGTGAGGGCCTACCGGCAGGGAGAACCTCCCAAACCTCTCCAAATCCAGTCGAAAACGTGCAGCACGTTAACGTCCACGTTAGAAACGCGCACAGACGCGCAGGAACGCGCAACAACGCGAAATTCGTTTCTGGAAAAACTTCAGCGGCAGCCGTCAGCGCCGAACTCTTCGCACGGTGGGTGCTATCGCGGCGCCGTCTCCGCCGTCAGCCAGCCTTCCTCCACGCAGAGGGCCAGCACTTCCTCCAGGTTAGCTTTCAACTCATCCAGCGATTCTGCCTGCGTGTGCGCCCCCCGTACGCCCGGCACCACGGCAACGTACAACCCGCTCTCGGAATCCCGCTCCACATATGCTGTCACCACAGTCTTCGTCATGTAAGCAATCATGCCACATTCACGGACCACCGGGCGCCCCGCCCCGGCTACAATCCCCAAACACGCCATGACCACGCAACCGACAGCCACCGACCGACAACCCTCCCGCACCCCGCTGGCGCTCCTCGGCGGCACGTTCGATCCGCCGCACATCGGACACCTCTTCCTCGCCGAATGCGCCCGCCTCCAGTTCAACGCCCAAACAGTGCTCTTCCTCCCCGCCGGCGACCCCTACAAGAAGACAAGGAGTCCTGAGTCCTCAGTCCTGGGTCCTTCCCCTG
>JBDTVB010000187.1:0-4879 GCA_040007415.1 Anaerolineaceae bacterium | reverse complement strand
TAGGCCCCGGTAGCACGGTCCTCTGGTCCTCGTACCACGACGCAGACAGGATGCAGCAGAGGCAGAAGCAGGAAGCGGCACGCGCGGCCCTCGGCTATGTGCCCACCAGGTTGACCCATAGGAGCGACATGAGGATCGCTCGCGTTGTGATCGGGACGCACGCGCAGCTGATCGCCGAGTTTCGGGACGGCGTAGACAACGGCATCCGGCAATGCAGCGGCAAGCCTCGCGGCATCGTCTTCGTGGACGAGCATCCAGAGCTGGTCGACGTGTCGGCAATCAAGCCGAGTGCCGCGCAGGAACTCCACGACCTCCTAGTCGCGGTGCAGCCGGCCCATTGTTGGCTCCCCGTGCTGTCAAGGATGGTGGCGACCATGTCCGCAGTGATGCGGTCCGAGGGGCAGACGTATCAACCTGTGGCCCTTCTGACGCCCGAGGAGGGAAACCTCTTCTGCACCAATACGAGGGAACACATTCGCCCGTTGGTGGACTTCGACGTGTCGGCCGACGACCGCCGAGCGCAAGAGGTCGCACTTCTCGGGATCGTGGATTTCATCCGAGCAGCGGCGAAGGGGTGTGCGTTCTACACGAGGACCGAGAAGACATTCGTGGGCTACCGGCTCCTCTTCACGAATGACTACCCCGGCCTTGTGCTGCTCGACGCAACGGCAGACCTCGCGGGCCTCGTGACCCTGTCGCAGCACGTGGCGGAACCGAAGTCCCTCCCGGTGGACTACTCACCGCTTGAACTGTTCTCGATCTACCTCCCTGCGGAGTTCCGTGGGATGACACAGGTCATGGGCAGCAAAGATCGGGCCGTGCAGTACGGGGCATGGGTCAAGGCGACCGTGCTGGCGAACACCGAGCCGGGGGACGACGTGCTTGTCATCGCACATAAGGACCCTGTGCGCCTCGGGTTCATCCCGGCATCAGAGGACGCAGCGATCCCGAGCGATTGGGATGGTCGCCGTGTCAACGCGGAGACATGGGGCGATGGTGTCGGCCTCAACAAGTGGCGCGACAAGACGCACGTCTTCACCTTTGGGGACCACTTTCTCCCACGGTCGAAGATCATCGCCGACGTACACGCCTTGTCCGGCCTACCGCTCACCGCAGAGGTCACCAAGAATGCCGAAGGGGTGAAGGTCGCCGACGGGGAGTACGCACCGAGGGGACCCTATCGCAAGCCCTTTGACGGCGTGCGCCTTCGCTGGCTCAAGCAACTCTCGATGCGTGGCAAGGCGAGACACATCGACGACGACGGCCGGTGCCTGCCGATGAAGCTGTTCACCTCGGCGACGACGGGACTGCTGCTCAACAACCTCGACCGGCTGTTCCCCGGATGCCGGCCACCCAAGCGGGCCAATGCGGCAGAGGGCGTCACGTTGGCACCGCCGAAGATGGGACGCAGGGGAAGCCTCATCAACCTCTTGGAGACCACCCCGGAGGTCCTCATGGGAGCCGACATGGTCGAGAGGGCGACGGGGATTCCTCCGAATCACCTCCGCAGGGAGTTCGACTCGGCGACTGTGCAGACCTTTGCCAAGGCCTACGGGTGGACCTTGGTTCCCGCCCGGGAGGTCCGTAAGCCGGGGCGCTTGCTCTACCTGTTCCGTGACCCGCGCTTTGCTGAAAATCCATGACTCTAAGAAAAGACTCTAGATCAGTGGATTCTCGCGGCCCCTCGGTGGGACCAAGGTGAGGACCGGGGGGTAGACCGGGGGTGTCGACTACGTCGTCGTCGCCCTGTGTCTTCCCCTAGATCCCCCGCGGCGCCACCTCGGGTCACCCATAGCGCCGCCTATGACGGTCCCGAGACACACCTGCGGCCACTCCTGCGAGATTTTGCGCCGACGTCAGCACGCGACGGGGTCAGGTCTTCTCCCTTGGAGCCTCCATAGCTCAACCCATAGTCACCCCTTCTCATACCCGAGGTAACCAGAATGTCCCACCCAAACGGCCTTAAGGGCCTCATCGCTGCCGGCTCAACACGCCCCTGTATGGCCCAAGGAGGTTGCCGGCGGACCCGCAAGGCCGGCACAGGTAGTCGCCTATGCGCGACCCATAGGGCGACACGACTCCGACGAGGGCACGAGCTTGCGCCGACCATCCCGGCGATGGCATACAAGCGCCACGTCGAGTATGTCGAGCGCCTGCTCACCACCGGGGACAACGCAGAGCGTGTTGCCGTTGTGTCGGCCCTCGGGGTGTTCACCGAGATGCTGAACGAGGCGACCTTCTCTGTCTCGTCCGGTAGGAGCCTCAAGGACCGCATTGAGACCGCTCTGCGTGGATCGTGTGTGGCCCGGCGTGTTACCCCGCGTCAGCTGCTCGTGCGCGTCCTCGGCCTGCTGCTGTTTCTGAGTGCCCACCCGGGGACGTTTGGCGCGATCAATGATTCAGCGGCGCGGGACCGGTGCGTCCGCTACGCCCTCGCCCTCTGCGTTCTTCGCACCACCGGGACCAGTCCGACAGGGACTGTCCGCATCCCCGGCTCAATGGCACTCAATGCCCTCGGTGACACCGTGCAGAAGGGCACGGCCCGAGTGTTCGCGCTGTGTGTCGTCGCGGTCGAGGAAGGCAAGCGTCGAGCGTCTGATCCCAATCGGCCCTTCGATCCTGTCGTAATCGGACGTTCGTCGCTACAACGACAAAGCGCGTAAGGCGGACGCGCTCGGAATGCCGGCGCTACCGTCGATAGGGGGGCGAGCCGGGCAAAGAATTGGCGTGAAGGTACGCGCAAGAAATAACCCCTCAACTCCTTCACAAGGCACCCGAAAGTCAGTAACAACTATTTCTGGAAATCCTGTACGGCTGGACATTGCGCCTCCACACGCACTCGTCATTGTGGTACGCACGCAAACGCTTTCGTCTCGGCGGCGCCTTCGACAATCCATCCCTGTGCTTGCATCTGCGCGACGATGGCGTCCTTCACAGCGTAGCGATGCGCCGGTGCTCCGCCAGCACCGTTGTTGTACACCCGGTAGTACGGCCGAAAGCCGCCTGCGCAGGCACCGTCGATTCCGCGCAGCCGCTGCTGCCAAGCGTCCCCTTCGTATTGCCATGCCCCGGCGGCCTTCAGACCCCTGCACTCTTGCGAATATGGCGTGTAGAAGTGCGACGACTTCGGTGCGAACGTCGCACTGAAGAACCGGCACATCGGATTGAGTCCGTTCGCCACAGATGCTTCTACGGCATAGGTCTCGCCAGTGCGCACCCAGCCCGGAAACGCGCCGCCATCCAATGCCGAAATTTCGGCGGGATAAACGGTGACGAAATAGTGGTTGAACACGGAATAGTAGTACTCGACGGCAAGGATGGAAGTTGGTACACCCGCTCCGGTATCAAGACTAAACATGCCGGATCGTGTTGAGGCAAGGAGCCGGCTTGGTTCGGCGAGACTGAACTGAAGATAATTGATGTACGTGTCATATAAGCCAGCACTCAGGCTAGACCACGTTGCACCGCCGTCGGAGCTGCCGTATACGCCGCCGTTCGCAAATCCCACGTAGACCTTGGCGGCCACAAGAGGATCCACCGCGATTGCTGCTGCGTTCCCGCTTGGAAGGCCCCCTGACACGGGGAGCCAGGTCGTTCCTCCGTCAATCGACTTGAAGACTGCCGGCCCCCCCGTTGCATCGAACCCTGCGAAAATCGTCGACGGAGTCGTTGCAGAGAGATCTAGCGACGTCAACCTAAGTGGTGGTAGCCCGCTACCGATTGCGCTCCAGTTCAAACCATCCGCCGAATGGAACAAACCGCCGATGTCAGCGAAGAACTCACCGTTGTCTTGACGCTGCCGAATCGTGCCAATCCGTCCGACAAAACTCCCAATGCTTGTCCACGTCGCACCCGTATCGTTTGACTTCCAGACTTCCGTGCCATGGTCGATGCCATAGTAGAAGAAGAGATAAAGCGTCGTTGGATTCCGGTCCTGAACTAGTGTTCCGGAGCCAGCGAAGAATGACTTGACTCCCGTCCAGGTAGCGCCAGAATCCGTGCTCCGAAATAGCGTCTGTACGCTTGCGCCACCGAATGCGAGCACGATTGATCCACTCGCCCAGTTTGGGTACAACGGCATTCCCGAATCTGCGGTTCTCAGACTAGTCCAAGTCTTGCCCCCATCTGCGGTGCTTGACGCGCCGTAGTTGTTATTTGGTTCATTGACAAAAAGTTGATTGGCGTTCGAAACGTTAGTGACAACGTCGCTCACGACGTTCCCCGGGAGTCGCGATGTTGTCGGCGTAGCGTTAAACGTCACGCCACCATCGCGGCTTAGCATCAACCCGCGGTCGGTCAACGCCACCACACGGAGTGGGTTGTTGGACGATACGACTAAGCTTGTGATTTGCGGCGCACCAGGAAGTGGAGGCATCGGGTTCCACGTTTGGCCACCGTCCGACGTCTTATGCACCTCGCTCCCAGCCGCGGCGAAAGCAACCGCATTGCTTCCATCACCGGCTGCCGAAGTGTTCACGTATCGCGATGGCGGCGAGAAACTTGGCTGCCAAGAAGCCCCTCCATTTGCGGTCCGGTATATGCCGTTGTCGGTCAGGGCGTAGAGATTCTGCCCGCCACCCGAGAAGCCGCGGACCGTGCCCGGAGGGAGGCCGGTCGAGTAGGAAAGCCAAGGCCCGGATTGCCCAAATGGCAGGCGGTAGACAATTCCCCCGAGCGCGGAAAAGACTAATCCGGCCGACCAGTCAACGTAATAGATCGCCCCAGTCCCCGGCGGCGCAATACCCAACCAAGTTTGCAGTCTGTCGTTGGATGCAACGAGCGTACCGGCGTCGACATAGATCTGGCGTTGGTTCAGCGGATTGGTCGAGACAAGATGAGCGGACGCGAGCACGCCACTTGAGAGTCGTCCCCATGCCTC
>JBDTVB010000186.1:0-4889 GCA_040007415.1 Anaerolineaceae bacterium | reverse complement strand
CGGGATCAACTCCATGATCGTCAGTGGCATGGCCATTGCAGTTCCATCAGCCACGGTGCGGGCGTTTCTCGAGTCGGTGGGCGGAAGCGAGCCTGGGTTCCTCGGCGTGCAGCTCCAGTCGGTACCGCTGCCAGAGGCGATCGCATCGTGTTACAAGCTGCCAGAGGCCAGCAGCTTGATGCTCACGAATATTGAACCTGGCAGCCCGGCGGACTCAGCCGGGCTGCTGCCCGGCGACGTCCTCCTGAGCGTGGGCGGCCACCCTCGCGGCTTGGACTCGACGGCTAGGGGACTGCTATCGATGCTCGCCGGGCGCTCGCTGCGGCTGGCGTTGCTGCGCGGCGGCGAGCTCTGCGAAGTCGAGGCCACTCCTGCCGTCCGCCGATAGCGAGCTCGCGATTCACGATTGGTGCCGCCGAGCGGAACTACAAGACCACCAGCTACGATGATTTCGAGAAGTGATGTGAACCCAGACTCCGGACCGCTGCGCATTCTTGTCTCGGCCGCCTATCCGGCGCTGCGGGCGGGGCTGCGCGCGATGCTGGATGCGTCGCCCGGCCTGACCGTGGTGGGCGAGTTCGCGAGCGCCTCTGAGACCGCCGAGGTCGAGCTGTCCGCCGCAGACATACTGGTTGCCGATGTTCGGGATGAGGCAGCTATCGCAGCCCTTGCTGGGCTTGCGGACGGGATTGGCATTGTATTTCTCGCGAGTGAGCCAGGCTGGTACGGTGCGCTCGAAAACCGTCCTCCCCAGCCAAGGGCGCTACTTCTCGAGGGTGCGACCGCAGAGGAACTGGCGGCCGCTGTGTTCGCCGTCTCCCACGGGCTGCTGGTGATTGACCCCGCGGTGGCTGCGGCGCTCGCGCACGAGCACCCGTACGCTCTCGGCGAGCTTGCGGGCGGCCCGCCCACCCCGCTGACGACGCGAGAGACCGCCGTTCTGACGCTCGTTGCATCGGGTCTGCCCAACAAGACGATCGCGCTGCGCCTGGGGATCAGCGACCATACGGTGAAGTTCCATGTGGGTTCGATCCTCGGGAAGCTGGGCGCTGCCAGCCGCACAGAGGCGGTGACATTGGCTGTTCGCTCGGGGCTGTTGCCGCTCTAACCGCTGTTCACCAGCCGAGCGGTGCGCTCAGAGGACTTAGTAGCCGTGGAAGAAGAGGTAGTTGGCCGGATCCACGTAGCCACCGTTGAAGCGGATTTCGAAGTGCAGATGCTCGCCGGTGGTGAATCCCGTGACTCCCGAGACGCCGAGCTGGGTGCCGGCGCTCACGCGCTGGCCGGGCGTGGCGATGATCGTGCTCATGTGGGCGTAGAGAGTCGTCCAGCCATCGCCGCAATCGACGATCACGTGGTAGCCGTAGCTGTACGTCAGGTACTCCGTCGTGGTAACCACGCCATCGCACGACGAGTAGATCGGCGAGAAGTGGAAGCTGTTCAAGTCCAGGTCGATGCCGGTGTGGTACGAACCGCCACCACGGGCCGTGCCGAACGAGTCACTGACACCGTTCCACTTGGCAAGCGGGTAGTGGAAGCGGCCGCTGCCACCGGGCAATGGTGCCCCGGTCCCCGGAGGTGGCGCGCCTGATCCGGTCGAACGCGGCGGAGGAGGAGGAGGAGGTGGTGGCGGTGGCTTCACCGTCGCGCCGGGCAGGAGGACAAAGTCGCCAGTCTTCAGTGAAGAGGCATCAGCTATGGCGTTTGGCTTGTAGTCGATGACGGTGTCGCTTGTGATGTTGTCATACTGCTTGACGATCGCTGCGACCGAGGTATCGCCAGAGCCGGTGACCTTATAGAGGATGCCGTCTTTGCGCGGGACCAGGAGTTGCTGGCCGAGGACGAGGAGGCTCCCATCCTTGCCCCCGGCGGTGGGGTTGTTTTCGAGCAGGGTGCGCAGGGAGATACCGAACTTCGCCGCAACGCCGCTGGTGCTATCGCCGGGCTGCGCTACGTAGAGCGCGAACGGTTGCCTCGGGTCAACAATGTCCGCCAGCGGCTTGATGCCGGCGCCGACTTCGCCCGAGACGGACGCCGCCGCTGCCACACCCGAGGAGAACGCCGAAGTTGGCGAGATGCCCCCCGCGGCGCGTACGCTGGCGTTGTCGACCTGTGAGGTGAGAATCGCCACCGATTCGCGGGTCTGGTTGCTGGCGCCGGGCCGGAAGTAGGCGTACGAGCGCGGCTGGGAACTGCCGGTCATCCCGGAGAGCGCGAAGCTAGGTATCGAAACTGAGGACGTGGCGCTGGATGGGTTTGGATACTGGGCCGCCAAAACGACGGCTAGGACCGCAATGGTTACCACGAGGAGATGGACAGTGATCCGTCCATGTCGCTTGCCGTGAGCGTGGGATCGGGCTCGGGTTCCGTGCGTTCCCATATCTGCGTTGGCCAGGATTGGCGGTGGAGGTGATCCATCGCACAGGTATACCTGCCTGGCCCTGGTCGCATCCTCCTTCACGCGCTACCCGGCTCCGCTGCTAGCCTGGCCGCCAACCCGTACTCGAAACCCTTTAGAGGCTCTTGTTCAGGCTGGCGAGGAACTCCTCGTTTGAATTCGTCCTGGCCACTTGCTCGAGCAATCGTTCGGTTGCTTCTGCCTGGTTCGGCGAGTTCTGGGAAATCATAGCCGTCATGCGGCGCACAAGCCAGACACCCTTGAGTGTCTTTTCATCGAGAAGAAGCTCTTCGCGGCGCGTGCTGCTTCCCAGGACATCGAGCGCGGGATAAAAGCGGCGCTCGGCGAGTTTGCGATCGAGCCGCAGTTCGAGGTTGCCGGTGCCCTTGAATTCTTCGAAGACGACTTCGTCCATGCGCGAACCGGTGTCCACCAGGCAGGTGGCGAGGACGGTCAGCGAACCTCCCTCTTCGCATTTGCGAGCGGCGCCGAAGAGGCGCTTGGGCGGATAGAGGGCGATCGGATCAACGCCGCCGGAGAGCGTGCGCCCGCTGGGCGGCAGCGCGAGGTTGTAGGCGCGGGTCAGGCGGGTGATGGAATCAAGGAGGATGACGACGTCTTTGCCGCCCTCGACGAGCCGCTTCGCTCGCTCCAGGGCCATCTCCGCGACGCGGGTGTGGTCCTCAACCGGCTCATCGAAGGTGCTGCTGACTACTTCGCCGCGGACGCTGCGCTGCATGTCCGTGACTTCTTCCGGCCGCTCGTCGATCAGCAGGACGATGAGATGGACGTCCGGGTAGTTGGTGGCGATTCCGCTGGCGATGTTCTTGAGGAGCATCGTCTTGCCCGCCTTCGGAGGCGAGACGATGAGGCCGCGCTGGCCGCGGCCGATTGGGGCAATAAGGTCGATCGTGCGGTTGGTGAGGTTTTCAGGGCCGCTTTCCAGCTTCAACTGCTCGCGCGGGAAGATGGCGGTGAGATTCTCGAAGTACGGGCGGCGTTTCGCCACCTCCGGATCCATGCCGTTGACTGCTTCCACCTTGAGGAGACCGTAGTACTTCTCGTTGTCCTTTGGGTGCCGCACCTGGCCGGTGATGTAGTCACCGGGACGGAGGGCGAAACGACGGAGTTGAGACTGTGAGACGTAAATATCGTGCGGACCGGGAAGCATCGATTCGCCGCGCAGGAAGCCGTAGTTCCCATCGTCGCTGACTTCAAGGAAGCCGCCGGAGAAGACGTTGCCTCGAGCCTCGGCCTGGGTCTGGAGGAGTTTGAAGATGAGGTCCGGCTTGCGCAAGGTGCTCGCGCCTTCAACGCCCATCTCTTCGGCGATGACGATCAGGCCTTCGCGCGTTTTCGTTTCCAGCTCGGCGATGTTCAGGGGAACGGCATTGAGCGCCTGCTGCTGGGACTGCCGGCGCCGACGGCCCTGGGGCTCGCGGGCCTGCTCATCTGATTCGGTCTGTTCTGGGGATTCTGTAAGTTCTTGCAAGTGTTCTACCGCTTAGGGGTGTAGGGGCGCCCGGGGAATGTGGGCACGCGTTCAGAGGTACTCGATTGTCGTTCTTTTTGGGTACGTACCAGGCTCGAGTAACGGGGTGCTGTGGCGACCGGGGCCCGGTGCCTTAACTACCAGCTACAATCACAATACGATGATCTGCCGAGATGATGCAACTGAATGGGTTGAGACTGGCGAGACCAGCACCGTCGCCTCCGCCCATCGCAGGAGATCTCGAGCCCCTAGAAGCCGGGCCGCGGGCGCTTTGATCCTTCGGCGAGTTCAGGCTACCGTTATGGTTCATCCTTCGGATTCTCGGAAATAACACCACATGGCTAACAGCAAGTCCGCAATCAAGCGCTGGCATCAATCCCTCAAGCGACGCGATCGCAATCGCGCGACCCGATCGGGTACGCGTAGCGCCGTCCGCACGCTCCGCGAGGCGGTAGATGGCGGCGACGACGTGGTCATCAAGGAAGCGCTTTCGAAGGCGTACTCGTCATTGGACGTGGCCGCCAAAAAGGGCGCCATCCACACCGGGAAAGCAGACCGCACCAAGAGCCGGCTCGCCGCTCTTGTAGCCAAGTCCGCTTCCTGACCCCATCACGCGCCAAGACGAGCGCGGCCGCCAGGTGATGGCAGCCGCGCTTTTTTGCGCCCTCATCCGTGGCATGAACGCGAAGTCGCGGAGAGCCCACCGACGGCGTGAAAGCGCCAGCGACCTTTATGGCGCATTCAAACCTTCCGCCTGAGAATAGCGGTATCTATGTCTGATCAACCGCCGACTCCGACACGCGTCGATGTCGTGATTCCCGTCTACAACGAAGTCAAGGTACTCGCGGCGAGCGCGGAACGGACGGTGGCTCTGTTTGCCGCTCACCCCGAATTCGCCTGGCGCCTGGTCATCGCCGACAACGGTTCGAACGATGGCACGAGCGAGTTGGCGCGCGAGCTTGAGGCGGCCAATCCCGGGCAGGTGACCGCGCTGATCCT
>JBDTVB010000185.1:0-4891 GCA_040007415.1 Anaerolineaceae bacterium | reverse complement strand
AGATGGTGCTGGAGTCGCTCCAGCGCGAAGGCGTGGACACGATGTTCGGGTATCCGGGCGGAGTTGTCCTCCCGCTCTACGACACGCTCCCCCAGTTCCCGGGGATGCGCCACATCCTCTGCAGACACGAACAGGGCGCCGCCCACATGGCGGACGGCTACGCACGCGCAAGCGGCCGGATGGGGCTCTGCCTCGGGACGAGCGGCCCCGGCGCGACGAACCTCGTCACCGGCATCTGCACCTCCTGGATGGACAGCACTCCGGTGTTTGCGCTGACGGGCAACGTTACACGTTCGCTCCTCGGCAAGGACGGCTTCCAGGAAGCCGACATCACCGGCATCACCCAGCCGATCACCAAGCACAACTACCTCGTGATGAACGCGCGCGAAATCCCGCTAACGATCCGCGAAGCGGCGCACATCGCAACGACGGGACGGCCTGGACCGGTACTCGTGGATATCCCCAAGGACGTCTTCCAGGAGACCGATGAGTTCGAGTGGCCGGAGCAGGTAAGCCTGCGGGGCTACAAGCCGAACGTCGAAGGCCACGCAGGCATGATTCGTCGCGCCGCCGAACTGATCGACCAGGCAGAGCGGCCGATCATCATCTCCGGCCACGGCGTGATCTGGGCCGAAGCCTCGAAAGAGCTGCTTGAGCTTTCTGAAAAGGCGCAGATCCCCGTCATCACCACCTTCCTCGGGATCGGCGGATTCCCCGAGTCGCACGAACTCAGCTACGGCTGGCTGGGCATGCACGGCATGTTCTACGCGAACATGGCGGCAGATAAGGCGGACGTCGTGATCGGAATCGGCATGCGCTTCGATGACCGGGCGATGGGCCGCTTCAAAGACTTCAATCCCACAGCCAAGATAATCCACATCGACATCGATCCCGCCGAAATTGGCAAGAATTTCCCGACGGCCGTGCCGATCGTGGGCAGCGCAAAGAACGTCATCCCGCGCTTGACGGGACTGGTCAGGCAGCAAACTCGCCCCAACTGGATTAACTGGATCGACAACCAGCGCGAGTTGCACCCCAGCCTCCACATTCGCGAATCGCGGCGCATGCTGCCGCAATACGTGGTGCGTTCGATCTACGAAGAGACACAGGGCAACGCGAACATCGTCACGGGCGTCGGCCAGCACCAGATGTGGGCCGGCCAACACTACTTCTACAACCGCCCCCGCCAGCTGATCACCTCCGGCGGACTCGGCACTATGGGGTTCGAACTGCCAGCGGCAATCGGCGCACAGGTGGCCCTGCCGGACATGGAAACATGGGCGATCTGCGGAGACGGCAGCTTCCAGATGACGCTCCAGGAGATGTCAGTCCTTGTTGATGAACAGCTCCCGGTGAAGATGGCGATCTTCAACAACGGCTACCTGGGAATGATCAGGCAGTGGCAGGAACTGTTCTACGACAAGAACTACAGCAGTTCGGGCATCTCCCAGCCGGACTTCTGCAAGCTTGCCGATGCCTACGGAATCAAGGCTATCCGCGTCGAAACGAAGGCCGAAGTGCCGCTCGCCATTCGTGAGGCGCGCGCCCACAAGGGGCCGATCTTGCTCGATTTCCAGATCGATCAGGAGGAGAACGTCTGGCCAATGGTCCCTGCGGGCGCCTCACTGGCCGAGACGATCGAAGCCCCGGCGCACGAGTTGGCGCGATGAGCACGACAACAACGAACGGTTCTCGCCCCAAGCCTCACACGCAACACACTGTGGTCGCCATCGTGGAGGATAAGCCGGGCGTCCTGATGCGCGTCTCCAGCCTCTTCCGCCGTCGCGGCTTCAACATCGACTCGCTAACCGTGGGCCGAAGCGAAATGGAGGGCCTCAGCCGCATCACGATTGTCGTGGACGGCGAAAGCGCCCCCGTTGAGCAGGTCGAAAAGCAGCTCTACAAGCTGATCGACGTGGTCAAAGTGAGCGACCTTTCGAACGAGGACGTGGTGGCCCGCGAACTCGCGATCATCAAGGTGCGCGCCAACAACGTGAACCGCCACGAACTACTGGACATCGCCCAGGTCTTCCGCGCCGACGTTATCGACATCGCCACCAACTCGATCATGCTCCAGGTCGTCGGCGACGAGGACAAGATCGATGGGCTAATCAGAATGTGCGAGCCGTACGGCATCCGGGAGCTTTCACGCACCGGGCGAATCGCAATGGTCCGGGGCACAAAGACGACAACGGTGCATGACCCCGAACCGGAGAAGATCGCGCGCATCCACGCCAGCCAGGGTCGCCGCGTCGAAGGGGAACTGCCGTTCTCCAGCGACTGAGGAAGAAGGCCTCGAAAAGCTTAGAAGAGGGCCGCCGAGGGGCGGCCCTCTTTGATCCCCCTCACGTCGCTCAGGCGTCCCGCCAGATAGGGTCGCGCTTTTCGAACCAGGCCGTGCGCGCTTCCGTGGCGTCGGCCGTCTGGCTGGCCAGGATCTGGTTGCGGTTCTCGAGTTTCAACGCGTTTTCAAGAGAGATTCCGGTGACCGTCTCGTTCAGCACTTCTTTGGTCAGCCTCAAGCCGAGGGGGCTGGCCTTGCGGATCATCCCCTCAGCGATGCCGACCGCCGTCAGCAACAGGCTCTCGGAGGCGACTATCTGACTCAGGAGGCCCATCTCCTTCGCCTCTTGCGATTCGACGATGCGGCCCGAGTAGAGCATGTCGGCCGAATGGGCCGCCCCGATGAGCTTCGGTAGGAAGTAGGAACTGCCGACGTCGGCGCCGCCGAGGCCAAGGTTCAGGTACGAACATGCGAACCGCGCCGTCTCCGTGCCAACGCGCATGTCCGAAGCGATGGCGATGGAGAGCCCGCCTCCGGTGGCTGCGCCGTTGACCGCCGCGATGATCGGCTGGGGGCAGCGGCGCATCTTGACCATCAGGTCCGCGATGTCTTCCTGAAAGGTGTACGAATCCTGTACGCGGCCAACGCCCGGCTGCCACGGGCCCTGCTCTCCAGCGGCCTTCAGATCCAGGCCGGCACAGAACGCGCGGCCCATGCCCGTGATGACGATGACGCGCGTCGCGTAGTCGCGGTGGCGGTCATCGAAGAAGCCCCGGAAGGCACGCAGCATGTCGTGGTCGATAGCGTTTAGCCGTTCCGGCCGGTTCATCGTGACCACACCAACCGCGCCGCGCTGTTCGAAGAGAAGGCTGTCGTTCATGTGGCGCAGTCTGCCTCAGGATGCCGGGTTTCGCTACCGGGGTGACGCGTCCCTCGTGCCATCTCGCGCGCGCCGGAGGGCTTCCATCGCCTTCAGCATCACCTCCGGAACCTCCTTGCCGGCATCGGTGAAGGCCTTCGCCTGGGCTGCGCCGCTGCCGCCAAAGACCATGCCGAGCCGGTCTTCGATCCAGTCGCGGTTATCCACCAGCGTGTCCACCTGTCCCTGGAAACGCGGCGCCACGTAGCGCGCCCACAGTTCGTAGCTGCGGTGCGTCTTCTCGGTGCTCGTCCACTCGTGAGCGAGGCCCAGCAGTCCACCGAGCCCACCGGAGCGTTCCTGCAGGACTTCCATTTGGGCGATTGCCTCATCGGGCGTGCCGACGATTACGCTTCCACGTTCGACCGCCTCCTCGATCGTCTTTGTCCCGCCAGCAAAGGGGGGCGCTGCCGCCGCAACAGCCATGTTCTTGCGGTCGCCGACGTAGGCCTGGCGCAGGTAGCCTTCGCGAATGTCCTCGATCGCCTCCTGCTTCGAATCGGCAAGGTGGATCGGGACGACCACCTTCCAATCGGCGCGCGTGATCTTCTTCCCGGACTCCGCCGACGCTTCCTCAGCCCAGCCCCAGGTTCGCTCGAAATCCTTGTGGTCGGCGCCCGCCACCGAAAGCAGCCCGATGCCGTGCTTCCCGGCTGCCATCGGTCCGGTCGGTGTGAAGCTAGACGCCGCAGCAACCGGGACGTGAGGAAACGTGTAGTTCGCCATCTGCAACCTGGCGTCACGCAGGGTAAACCAGTCGGTCTTGATGTTGAGCGGCTCGCGCGTCCGAAAGAGTTGCATGATCGCGTCCAGCGCCTCATTCATGCGCGGTCGCTGCGTCATTGGGTCGATCCCGAGCATGTAGGCATCAGAAGCGAGGATGCCGGGCCCGACGCCGAGCATTGCGCGGCCCTCGGTCATGTGGTCCAACTGGAGCATTCGGTCGGCCACCATGAACGGGTGGTGGTAGGGCAGCGACGTGACGCCCGTCCCAAGCTTGATGCGCTTCGTCCGCTGCGCCGCGGCCGCGATGAAGATCATCGGGTCCGCGATCAGTTCGCGGGCGTAACTGTGATGCTCGCCGATCCACACCTCGTCGTAACCCAGCTCATCGAGGTGCTCGATAAGTTTCATGTCGCGCTTCAAAGAGAGGGTAGGGTTCTCGCCGACGCGGTGGAAAGGGGCCATGAAGATGCCGAACTTCATGCGCTGAACGCGTTCTATCATGCCAGTCTCCGGATGGTGGTGGTGCTTGGATACTACGCCCGATCGCCTACAGGTGAGAGCGTCTGAAATGCAGTGTAGAATCGCGCACATCAGCAGATGAGGAGACCTCCATGCGATTCCAGGACTCGCCCGAACTCGCCGAATGGCGCAAGCACGTCCGCACCTTCGTTGACCAGAACTGGCACTCAGACGACGACCTCGACGAAGAGGGCGGCATTATGGGCCCCGACGACAGCACCGGGCGGGTCTCCAAGTGGCTGGACAAGCTGGCCGAAAACGGTTGGCTCGCGCCGGCTTGGCCGAAGAAATATGGCGGCGCCGATATGAGCGTGCTTGAGCAGTTTGTGCTGAGCAGCGAACTGCATGAAGCGGGCGCCCCGACCAGCCGCCAGATGCTCAACCTCGTTGGCCCAACGATCATGCTGCACGGGACCGACGAGCAGAAGGCGGAACACCTGCCG
>JBDTVB010000184.1:0-4900 GCA_040007415.1 Anaerolineaceae bacterium | reverse complement strand
GCGCTGACCTGATCTTCATGGCCGAAGACGCGATCATCGGCTACCCGCCTTCCCGCGTGTATGGCACACCCACAACCATGATGTGGGTCTACAAACTCGGCCTCGAACACGCCAAGCAGTTCCTGCTTTCCGGTGACCAGATAGATGCCCCCACGGCGCTGCGCATCGGCCTGGTCTCCAAAGTCTTGCCGCTGGATCGTCTGCGCGAAGAGACCGAGAAGTACGCCGTGCGTTACCGCAACATCCCCGCCAACCAACTGGCGCTGAACAAACTGCTGATCAACCAGGCCTACGAAAACATGGGGCTGCGAACCACTCAGATGTTCGGAACGTTCTTCGACGGCGTGACGCGCCACACGGAGGAAGCGCTGCGGTGGCGTGAGAATTTCGCTGAGAGTGGTTTCCGCGAGACGATCACGCGCCGCGACCGGCCGTTTTCCGACTACGGCGAGCGCGAACGCTGACGCGGGGCATGGACGAACCGCTCGGCAAAATCATCGTCCTTAATGGCGCCCCGCGCTCGGGGAAGTCCAGTATCGCCGCCGTCATCCAGGAAACCTTCGACGGTCCGTGGATGAATCTCGGTGTCGATACCTTCGGTCTTTCCGTCACCCCGCCGCGCTACCGCCCAGGCGTTGGCTTGCGGCCGGGCGGCGAGCGCGAAGAGCTCGAAACCCTTGTCCCGGTCTTCTTCGCGGCGATGTACGAATCGTTCGCCGCCCACAGCCGCCTTGGGCTGAACGTCGTCGCGGATCTCGGCCACCACGATGCGTACGGCGCACCGAAAGGCATCCTCGCGGACTGCGCCCGCCGCCTCGCCACGCTCCCGGCATGGTTCGTTGGCGTGCGTTGCCCGATCGAAGTGATCATGGAGCGCCGCAACGCGGGCCAGCCGGGCCGCGAAGGGATGTACGCCGTCAGCACGCCGGAAGACCCGGTCCCCGCGCCGGTGCGCCGCTGGCAAGAGGAAGTCCACATCCCGGGGATCTACGATCTCGAGGTCGACACCTCGCTACTGAGTCCGCTCGAGTGCTCCCAGGCAATACGAGAGCATCTCGAAAGCGGACCCTCCCCCACCGCCTTCCAACAACTTGCCGTCTGGCCTCACCCGTAGGTGGGCGCTACCAGGAACGAACGAACGTCGGCGACACCCCGGCGTCGCTGCCCCTAGCTGCGCTTGCGGCAACGTCGGCGACACCCCGGCGTCGCTGCCCCTAGCTGCGCTTGCGGTCTCTCTCCCTGCCGCCTATCGTTCGCCCGTCCGCCGGACGCTTCATTGGCGTCCAGGTAACAGATTCAACGGTCGAATACGCAGGGGGTGGGGAGATGGCAGGGGCGCTCCAGGGGATTAAAATCCTCGATTGCACGCAGATCATCGCCGGCCCACTGGCGGCCTCACTTCTCTCGGAGATGGGCGCCGAAGTCATCAAGGTTGAGCCGCTGGAAGGCGAACCCTGGCGGCTCCAGGCGGAGATCATACCCAAGGAAAGCAAAGGCTTCCTCACCCAGAACCGAGGCAAGCTCGGCCTCGCGGTCAACTTCAAGCACCGCGGGGCGGTGCCGATCCGCGAGGCACTGCTGAAGTGGGCGGATGTGCTGCTCACCAACTACCGCCCGGAAGCTGCGGCGGCCCTCGGCCTCACCTACGAGCATGCCCGTGAAGTGAATCCGCAGATCATCTCATGCGATGTGACCGCTTTCGGCCCCAAGGGCCCCGACGCCAACCTTCGCGGGTATGACATCATCGCCCAGGCGATGAGCGGGCTGGCCCATTCGAACCCGAACGTCGTAGACGGACTTCCGATGCAGATCGCGTTCGCGCCGTCTGATGTCCTTACCGGTGCTGCCATGGCGTGGGCAATCACCGCCGCGCTCTACCATCGCGAACGCACCGGCGAAGGGCAGTCGATTAGCGCGAGCCTGCTGCTCACATCCCTCTTCCTCCAGGCCGGCGCGAGGGAGGTCGTGGCCCTCGATGGCGATTGGCGCGAACGCTGGCTGGCACGGCTGGCCGAACTCCGCGCCAGCGGCGCAAGCATCACCGAGATCTACGCCGAACGGCGCTCGATGATGCCGGAACTCGCGGGCAACATCTACTACCGGCCCTACCAGACAGCCGATGGCTACATCGCCGTAGGCTGCCTCGGCCCCCGCCCGCGTGAGCGATTCCGCCAGGCCCTGCAGATCGAGGATCCTCGATACGACCCCGGTTTCGATCGCTCCCCGGCGAACGTGAAGCGCGTTGGCGACGAGCTTCTTCGCACCTGTTCCGAAGCCTTCCGTACGCGGAAGACGCGCGATTGGGTGGATCTGCTCACCGGGCACGGTGTGCCATGCGGTCCCTTCCGCTTCGTCGAAGAACTCTGGACTGACCCGCAGGTGGAAGCCAACGGCTATCTCACAGAGTACGACCACACCCTCCTTGGCCCGCTTCGTGGCCCGATGCCCATTGTCCAGATGAGCGCAACGCCAACCGCCGTCCAGCGTGCCTCGCCGGCCCTTGGCGAGCACACCGACTCGATCCTCGAAGGCCTCGGATTCACCGCGGAACGTATTGCTGAGCTTCATGCGGAAGGCATTATCGGCGGCGGTTGAAACCACCTGTCCGGCCCCCAATCACCCCTTGACCGCAGTGCTATGCTTTGCCGCGATGCCGTGAACCACGGTGTCGGGTGCGGTCCTCCCGGTACACCGGCTCGTCTGCACGCCAGCCGCGAGCGAACTCACTGTCGCATAGCACGCGGCCCAACAGAGGGAGATGCAATGGGTGAGAAGGAGACTGGCGATCCAGCCAGCAACCTGAACCTGTCGAAATCGAACCGCACTGCGGGCGGCGACCCCGACGGCGGGGCCCCGCCTGATGACACGGAACGGCGAATAAAGCCCGGCGCCACGAGCTATGGCACTGCGCGTGTCGCTGGTGAGGGCGAGGCCGGAGGCGCGGCCCGTCTGTCAACCAACATGACGGTCGAGCGGCAGACGCCGAAGCGTGATTTCGGAGACTAGAACCGCTCACTGATTGCCGGCCGGGTGAGCCAACCGCGCGGCAGTCGCCGCCGAAAGGAATCATGGAATGGGTGAGAAAGAACAGGGCGCTGCTCAAGAGTCGGGTAGACAGAACGTGGAAGAGTTACACGCAGATCGAGAAGCGAGCGCACCCTCCGTATCTGAACGCAAAGCCGGTGAGACAAAGGGGAAGGACCTGGAACGCGGGGGTGGAATGACTCATGAGGACGACTGGGAGGCGCCAGCATCCCTCGCCACCGGTGACCTGGATGGCGACGGCAGCGCGGAGAAGACAGTCCACCTCTGGGGCCTGCCCCCGGGGCAGCCGTCAGCTGCCACGATGCCCCCTCCCGTCCGGGTCGATTCCACTCCGGCGCGAGCCTCGGAAGGCGGCGGCAGCGAGATCGCCATCGGCGACCCTGGCGTAAACGGGAACTAGCACGCCCAACGGTACGGTGACGCGATTCCCCGGAGACGGGACGGCAACAGCGCTCGAAGCCCTGCTTGGCCCTCCATGCCCTCCGGCGCCCGGAGCACTCATCGGCATTGAGCACGAGTTCGTCGTGCGCGATCGTGGCGAGGTTGTCGATTTTCGCGAACTGATTCACGACCTCGCGCTCCCCGGCCGGCGACTGGATCCCGGCGACTGCCACGCCTACCGTCTCCCGTCCGGGCTCGCGCTCACCGCAGATGAAGGCGAGGCTGAGATTGCCACCCCGCCGATCCCGGTCCAGCAGGGATTCTCAAGCGACGTCGTTGCGTGGGCCCAACAAGGTCGTGCCCAGCTAGAGGAAGTGCTCCCCCGGGGCCACAACCTGGAAGGCTACTCAACCCATCTCAGCGTCGCTGCCCCCGGCCTCGACGGAGACGATCTGGCCTCGCTCTACGCCAGGACGTTTGCTCCAGCCCTTGCGCTACTGCTTGAACGTCCCGATTCTCAGGGTGTCTATGTTCGTCCCCGGCCCGGCCGCCTGGAACTCTGCGGTGAGTTCGTCGAAGGCTCACGGCTTGGCGCCGTCGCCTCCTTCGCCGCGGGCAGTTCGCGGGCGACCTCGCTGGCCCTGGCGGGGCTTGGCACACTTCCTCCCGCTCTTGCCGTGCAGACCCTTCCCGCGGTCGAGCGGTATGGCCTGCGGGTCACTCGTCATGCCTGCGGGGTGGACCTCTACGCTGGCGGGCGGGCTGCACCACTCCCGCTAGCCGGTGGCGGCGAGATCGCTACTCAGGCTTACCTGGAGGCCGCCTGGCGCTCGGCCCGTGCCGCGCTTGACGGCCGGGCCTCGGCTGACGACCTGGCTGTGGTGGACCGCATGGTTGGCGGCGCGCTCCCACTCGGCATCGAAGTCCGTCAGCCCGAAGCTCGGTCGTCGGTCTCCGCGGGGGCGTCCCCGTCTTCACCGCTTGGCCATGTCACCCGTCGCTGGCAGCGCCCCGGCTTAGTCATCGAGGCCGTGGTTGCCACGTGGGACTTCACGGTGTTTCGAATTCAAGCCGCCCGCAGCAATGCTCTGGTCTGCATCCCCCGCGAATCGCTTGTCAGCTTCGTTACTAGCCTTGATGCGGGCCGGTTGGATCGAACCCTCGTTGCCGTACTGGATTCGGCCTCCACGCGGCCGATTCTCAGCCAAAATGACCAGACAGACCGCGTGGGCGTCTTCGCCGGGATGGGCGACCCGGTCAACCTCCTGCCGGCCGAACGGGATCCTGGGTACTCCGGTGCGAAGCTTTCACGCGGCGGTCGAGCCGGGAAGACTGGCACGAGCCCCGCTGGCGGGCGGCCCGGGAAGAGCAACTCCCGGCCGTGGAAACTTGTGCCGCTGTTGCCGCCCAGGCCTGCCTTGGCGCCCTCAGCCTCCGTTCCCATACCACTACCGCTGCCGCCGCTGCCGCCGCT
>JBDTVB010000183.1:0-4907 GCA_040007415.1 Anaerolineaceae bacterium | reverse complement strand
GATCGACAACTTCGGGCGCCTGGACGTGGTCATCTGCAACGCCGGTATCCTCCGAGACACCGCGTTCCACAACATGAGCGAAGAAGATTGGGACAAAGTGTTCGCCGTCCACATCAAGGGCTCATTCACCGTCCTCCGCGCCGCCTGGCCAGTCTTCCGGCAGCAGTCGTATGGCCGCGTAGTGCTCACCACGTCGTCCTCCGGTATCTACGGCCAGTTCGGCCAGGCCAACTATGGCTCCGCTAAGACCGCGATGCTCGGCCTGATGAACGTCCTCAAGCAGGAGGGCGTGAAGTACAACGTCAACGTCAACACCATCGCCCCCGTCGCGGGCACCCGGCTGACGCAGTCCGTCATGCCTCAGGAGATGGTCGATAAGTTGGTGCCGGAGATGGTCGTCCCCGCCGTCACCTACCTCGTTTCGAAGGAGTGCACCGATAGCGGCCTGATCATCGAAGCGGGCGCAGGCAACTTCAACCGCGCAGCCATCGTCAAAGGCCCCGGCATCCGGCCCGGCATGGACGACCTCAAGTCCGCCGAGTGGTGCCAGGAGAACTGGCCAGCGATCACCAGCCTGGAAGGCGCCGAACCACAGTGGAAGACCGGACAGACCATGAAGGACTTCCTCGCCAGCAAGTAAGAGCCAAGAAGTCGCACTTCGAAAGGGAGGCTCCGAACGGGGCCTCCCTTTCGTCTTGTCCCGGTCGCCGACTACGGGGCGGGCTTGTTCACCCAAACGTCCGGTCCGGGCCACGTCTTCATACGCATCACGCCCGTGCCGTCGAACTGCACATAGCCCGCCGATTCGACTTCAAACACGAAGACATGTGCGGGCCCACTCGGCCGCCAGTTCAACAGCTTGAAGATGTGCTGCCAATAGGGCTCGATCCGATCCTCGGCCATTGGTAAGCAGCGGCCATAAAGCTTCACGTCGCCCTCCTTGCCGTCCTTGTTCGAAGTCACGCTGTGGATCGTGCAGCGCGGGTCACGCAGCAGATCCAGCAACTTCTTCGACTGCCACATTCCGCCGAGCACGAGTTCGTCGTCGAAGAACGTGTACTCGATCGGCGTGATTCGAGGCCACCCGTTCTTCCGCAGCGTACCCAGCATCACTAGGTCGAACGCCCCAAAGCGTTCCTTTGCCAACCGCGCCAGCTCCGGGGATTCGGATGCGAACTGGTTCCACGTTGCCATCGAGTGACCTCCGTTGCGCCTCATCAGCGAGAGCTGCCGCGGGCGTGAATGGTGACCCGAACTCGCCGCCCCCGGCGCCGTTCATCGGCAGAGCACAGCTCACGAGCCGTCGGGAGCGAATCGTCGCGGATTCGGGTAGACTTTCCGCACAAACACTACAGCGACGAGGCCTCCATGAACTACCACGACACCCCCGACGAAGCAGTTTTCCGCGCCCAGGTGCGAACCTTCATCGAAAACGAAGCTCCAAAGAACCTAACCCGCGGCGAGGGCGGCTACGGAGGCGCTGGTGCAGCGTGGAAGGCTTGGGTCAAGAAGTTGGCGGACAAGCACTGGGTCTGCCCAGCCTGGCCGGAAGAGTACGGCGGCGCCGGGATGAGCGTCATGGAGCAGTTCATCTTCAACTGGGAAATGGCCGAGGCACGCGTACCACGGCCCGGCGGCATCGCTACCGGGTTCGCCGGCCCGACGCTCATCGTTCACGGGACGGAAGAGCAGAAGAACAAGTACCTGCCGGAGATCCTCGACGGTGAGACCGTCTGGTGCCAGGGCTACAGCGAACCAGGTGCCGGAAGCGACCTCGCCAGCCTGCAGACCCGCGCGATCCGCGATGGCGACGACTACGTGGTGAACGGCCAGAAGATCTGGACCTCCGGCGGCCACATGGCGAAGTGGATGATCCTCCTCGCTCGCACCGATCCGGAAGCGCCGAAGCACCGCGGAATTACCTACTTCGTGGTCGACATGAAGTCGCCGGGCGTGACCGTTCGCCCCTTGATCAACATGGCGATGACCCACGAGTTCAATGAAGTCTTCTTCGAGGACGTGCGCATCCCCAAAGAGAACATTATCGGTGAGGAAAATCGCGGCTGGTACCTCGCCCAAACCACGTTGAGCTTCGAACGATCGAACATCGGCGGAGCCGTGGGAGCCCGGCAGGGCGTAGAAGACCTGATCCAAATGGCCAAGACGAATCCAGCGAGCAAATTGGCTTCCGAGCCGGCCGTCCGCTACGAACTCGTCGACCGCCTGATCGAGACTGGCGTCGCCACCCAGATGAGCCTGAAGATCATCTCCATCCAGGCCAAGGAAGGCATCGCCCCCGGCCACGAGGCGAGCGTCGCCAAGATGTACGGTACCGAGCTCAACCAGCGCATCGCCCGCACCGCAATGAAGGTCTTCGGCATGCACGGCCAGCTCGATTCGAAGACCGAAGGCGTCGATGCCTCCAGCTACGGCCGCTTCAAGTACCAGTACCTGCGTTCGATTGCCAACACGATCGAGGGCGGCACCAGCGAGATCCAGCGCAATATCATCGCCACGCGAGGACTCGGGCTCCCCCGCGCGTGACGCACACCGACGATCCCGCCGACGCCACCATCAGTGAGCTGCTGGAGCGCATCGCCGAGGCACGAGCCGTGCTCGACGAGGTGGTTGCTCCGCTCTCCGCAGACGAGCGCGAAGTACCGCTCGGCGGCAGTTGGAGCGTGAAGCTCCACCTCGGCCACATCGCGGACTGGGAAGTGGGCATTCTCGCTCTGCTGCGCCGCGAATCGCGCCTCGAAGCGATGGGCCTTACCCAAGCCCTCTGGGCCGGGCAATTCGGTGGCAATGATGCCGGCCATACCGACGCGATGAACGCAACCATGACGGAACGCTCCGCGGCTCAATCGTTAGCGGGTGTCATCCTGCGCTACGACCACGTACACCACGATCTGGTAGAACGACTGGCGACGATGGCTGACGCCGACCTGCAACTGCCATATTCGCACTTCGCGCCGGAGGCATCGCCCGCCGATCCTGCGCCGATTCTTAACTGGATTGCTGGCAACACGTTCGGTCACTACCCAGAGCACGCGCAGTGGATTCGCGAAAGGCTTGCCGCGCGCTGAAACCGCTAGCGCGATTCGCCTCGAATGACGCGTACCGCGATCGGCTCGGCTTTGCCTTTGACCGACACCGATTGCAGCGCCGCAGGCCCGAGCCGCGCCAGCTGATACAACTCATCGCTTAACACGAGCTCCCCACTTCCGGCGAGCGATTGCATGCGTGCCGCCACGTTCACCGTGTCCCCCAGCGCCGTGAAATCGAACACGCCTTCGCTACCGACATTGCCGACGAACGCTGGCCCGGCATGTACGGCCACGCCGATCGACAGAGCCCCAGAAAGCCCCGAATCCTGCTCGACGGCGTGCAATAGCGCGACCGCTGCGTCGCATGCCTTTTGACGGTACTCGGCCCCACACAGCCCAGGCAGAAAAAGTGCCATCACTTCGTCGCCAAGCAGCTTATCGATCAATCCGTCGTGCCCCACCAGCGTCTGGGTCGCGATTCGATAGAAGCGGTTCATGAGGGCGGCGAACTCCGTTGCACTGACCGATTCACCCATCGCCGTCGATCCGCGCACATCGGCGAAGAGCACGGCGATATCGACTTCGGCGCCGCCAGGCGGAAGCGACTCAAGACAGTTCGCGCAGAAGTTGGGATTCATTCGCGAAGGAGCAAATCCGAAGAGCGCCGTTGCCTTCCCGCCAAACCCGCCGAAAGGCGCGACGCAAAGTTTGCAGCGCGGGTTCGATGGGAGGTGCTTGAACAGCGCTCGAACGAACTTGAGCGGTTTGTGGCCGCCAGTCAGAACCTGTTCCCAGGTCATCTTCCCCCTGCCACCCGGTGATCGACCAAGATTGTTCGTCATAACTGAAAACGGAGCATACGCGTTCCGTCAGAACTCCGTCCGTTGATTCCCGCCGGGCCGCGCTCGAAAGCGGCTAACCGGATAAGCTCAGCCCATTCCAACAGGGGGCCGCTCGCCATGGTCTTGAGCGACCGTACCATCCGCCGGGAACTCGAAGCCGGCACAATCGCCATCGATCCGCTGGGCGAGAGGGCAATCCAGCCTGCCAGCGTCGATCTACGCCTGGGCAAGCTGTTTCGCGTCTTCCGCAACTCGCAGATCCCATATATCGATGTGAAACGTGACTATCCCGACCTCACAGAACTGGTCGAAATCGATGACGACCACCCGTTCGTCCTCCACCCGGGGGAGTTCGCGCTCGCCACAACGTTTGAGCGTGTGCGCCTGCCGAACACCATCGTCGGACGGCTGGAGGGTAAGTCCTCGCTCGGACGCCTTGGTTTGCTGATCCACTCGACCGCCGGATACGTTGATCCGGGCTGGGACGGCGCCCTGACGCTGGAGCTTTCGAACGTCGCCAACCTGCCGATCATGCTCTACCACCGGATGAAGATCTCGCAGATCTCATTCCTGCAACTCACCGAGCCCGCCGAGCACCCGTACGGCTCTGCTGCAGCAGGCAGCAAGTACCAGGGCCAGGTTGGGCCGACTCCCAGCAAGTACTACCTGAACTTCAAAGACGGCGAATAACGTCCGCGAATCCGCTACACTTACCGCACTGACGAGCGACGGCGCAGGCTTCACCGTCAAAGGATTTGAGCTTCTGGTGGCAGACCTGTTCTCGTCGGACTACGAACCCGGAGCCGACGACCTGATGCGCTTCGGCGTAATCCTTACCACGATCCATTCGTCCGCCATCCGTTTCCAGGCGGGCAGCACCGTGCGGTTCTTCTCGGCGGTGTAGTAGCGCTGGGCAAGGCGGTTCGCCAGGTCCCAGCCACCGTCGAATTCCACCGTGGCGGCGCCTTCGACCGTGACCCATGCTTCGGGGACGCCCACACCCTCTTCGACCGAGAGC
>JBDTVB010000182.1:0-4924 GCA_040007415.1 Anaerolineaceae bacterium | reverse complement strand
GTGCACGCCGCGCGCGGGTGAGGGTCTGATGGAGAATGTGACCGAACTCGTGAAAGAAAGTCACCACCTCGCTGTGGCGAAGCAGCGAAGGTTGCGTTGCACTGGGCTTGGTGAAGTTCGCGACGATGGCGCTGACGGGCCGCTGGTAGTCGCCGTCCGGCAGCATCCGTGCCCGGCGCAGGGTGAATGCGGCAGCATGACCGTACTTGTTCGGCCGCGGGAAGAGATCCATGTAAAACCGGGCGAACGGCTCACTCCCATCGGTTTCGAAAATATCGAACGCCTGCACGTCGGCGTGCCAACGAGGCGCCGAAGGAGCCGGCTCGTAGCGCACGCCGAGCATCGACTGCGTCACCTTGAACAGCCCGGCAATGCAGGCATCCAGCGGGAAGTACTGCGCGACCTCGAATTCGTTGACCGCATAGCGGCTCTTCAACAGCTCGTTGTTCCAGTAGCGCCAATCCCAAATGTTGACCTCGGCCGAGCCTGTCCGCTCGGCCGCCAGGGCGCGCGTCTCGGCCAGGTCCCGCGCAGCCTTCAACGCCACCTTCTCTCGGAGGTCCGCCAGGAAGACTTCCACGTTTTCGCGCCGTTTAGCCATCCGGGTTTCGGTGCGATACGCCGCCCACGAGTCATATCCGAGCCGTTGCGCAACCTCGGCGCGGACGGCGATCGCCTCTTCGAGCACTCTGACGTTGCCGGGTCCGCCCTTGCGCTGGTCCTTTTCGAACAGCTGGCGTCGCAAGTCCGAGCTCTGCGCGTTCGCCATGAAGGGCTGGATCTCGGGGTAGTCCAGCGAAACCCGAAAGCGGGTCTCGCCGTCTACATCGACGGTCTTCAGGTTCTCAATGAAGCTTTCTGGGAGCGCCGCGAGATCCTCCCGGCGGACGGTGATGCCGTCATCCCACTCATCGATTGCTTTGCGAAACTGGACATCCAGTTCCACCAGCTTGTCGAGCAACTCACGCACCTTCGCGCGTTCGTCCGCCGGAAGTTCGAAGCCGTTGCGCCGATAGTCGCGCAGTTCGAACTGCAACAGGCGCGCATCCTCGCCCGTCAGCCCGCTCGCTTCTGGCAAGAGCGCGAACGCCCTGACGGCCGCGTAGAGGTCTTCGCGAAAAGAGAGCGCGATACCGTATTTGTCGAGCTTCTCATCCCACTCCCTGGCCGAGGCACGCAACTCGTCGTCTGCCGTCACATAGGCCATGAAGCCCAGTTGGCCCTGCGCCGAACCAAGGACGTCGGCTGCTTCCTCCAGCGCCAGCATGGTGTTGGCGAACGTGCGGTAGGCATCTGGGATGGCGACGATCGCGTCAACGGCGGCGTCGCATCCGCGCATGGCCGATTCGCAGCCCGCCGCGATCTTGGCCGAGGTCAGGCTTGCGAAGTCGACGAGGTCGAGCGATCCGGCCATCCGGGCCTCCAGTGAAAGAAGTTCCGCGATCGTACCCGACAGCACTTCTCAGCGCAGTGAGTTGGCCTTCAGATGGCTGATAATCTCCGCAATTACCTCGGTTGGCTTCTCCTGGATCAGCCAATGGCCTGCATCCAGTTCCACGAACTTGTACGGCCCCTTCATGTACGCGGCTGCGTCCTCGACACCCTTGCGGCCAATGGCTGAATCCTGGTTTCCCCAGATGAGTACGGTGGGAGTTGTGACATCACCGAACCTTGTCTCGGGGTCGTCCGGGTCGATCCCGCGGGAGCCGCGGTACCAGTTCAACGCCCCAGTCAACGCGCCCGGCTGCGAGAAGAGCGCAAGGTATTCGGCCCTCTCTTCCTCGGACGACTGGCTCCATACGTTCTTCACGCCAGCAAATCCGTCGGCTGAAAGTGCCGCTTCGGCCACACCGGGCGCCTGGAAGAACGTGATGTAGGTGCTGCGTTTCGCCTGGTCTTCGTCCTCACGGATTGCCCGTCCAAAGGCCCCGACGTGCGGCACCGAGAGTGCAGCATAGCTGGCGATGCGCTCAGGGTAGCGATCGACAACCGCCCAGCCTGCACCCGCTCCCCAGTCGTGCCCCACGAGGTGAAAGCGGTCAAAGCCCACGGCATCGGCGAGCGCGATGACATCCGAGGCGATTCGGGCGTAGGTGTAGTTTTCGATTCCCTCGGGTCGAGCGCCGGGGCTATAACCTCGCTGATCAGGCGCCAGTACGCGGTAGCCGGCATCCGCCAGCACGGGGATCAGCGGCACCCACATGTGCGAACTCTCGGGAAACCCGTGCAGGAGGATGACCGGCTCTCCGCCCGCAGGGCCGGCCTCCCGGCAGTGGAACGTGAATCCGTTTGCGGCAATGTCGCGCGTAGTGATGGCCATCTGTGGCTCCCAAGGGAAGATGCGTCAGCTTACGTCGCCAAAGCGCGAACGCCAAAACTTGTGGTGGCCGCGATATGCTGTTTGCGTGACGAAGCTACTCGAACGGGCTTTTTGGGAGATTTCTCAGCTTCCGCCCGAAGAACAGGATTTCTACGCCGCTGCGATCCTGGAGGATCTGGCGGCTGAGGCAGCGTTCGACCAGAAGTTGGCCGCCACAGCGCACTTGCTGGATCCCCTGCTTCGCCGAGTCCAAGAAGAGGACGAGGCTAGTCTTACCGAACCATTCGACCCAGACGCTCTTGAACTCCCATACCGGCGGTGACTTCTGGGAGCGCTTTGCGGAGCTACCGCTGAGCGTCCAGCGGCAGGCGCGCGCGGCCTTCCAACAATTCCAACGCGACCCAGCCCATCCGAGCCTGAAGTTCAAACTACTTGACCGCGAGCGCAGGCTCTACTCCGCGCGGGTTGGTGTCGGGTACCGAGCCCTCGCCAGGAGATCTAACGAGCGGGTAACCTGGTTCTGGATCGACAACCACGCAGAGTACGACCGCATAGTCCGGCGCGGTTAGATTTACCGCGTCAGCCAGCCGAACTGCTGTGGCTTCCTCTGGCTTTTGGCGTCGATCATGATGTTCACAATGCTCGGCTTGTCGGTCGCCAGGGCCTCCTGGAGCGTCGGCTTCAGTTGGTCCGGGGTGGTCACGAAGAAGCCCTTGCCGCCGTAAATCTCGGCCATCTTCTCGTAATGCGCCGAAGGCGTGTAAGCGGACGGCGGAACGCGCGTTGGGTCCAGTTCGTTCGGGCCACCGCCGATGCCGTTGTTGTTGATGATCACGAAGGTGATATTCAACCCGTAGCGTGCGGCGGTCTCAACTTCCATACCGCTGAAGCCGAACGCCGAGTCGCCTTCGACGCAGACGACCTTCTTGCCGGGGTAGACGGCCGCAAGCGCGATAGCCTGGCCGAGGCCCACACCCATGGTGCCAAAAGTGCCTGCGTCCAAGCGATGGCGCGGCAGATAGTTCGGGAAGACCACGCGGCCAATGTCCATCGTACTCGCGCCCTCGTTGGAGATTGCAGCGTCGCGCGGCATCAGGTCGCGGACTTCCTTGAGCACCCGGTAGTAGCCCATCGGCACTGAGTCGTCTTCGTACATCGGAGCAACAGTGGCGGCGTTTTCGGTCATCTTGCCCTGTAGCCCCGTCCACCATGTGGTCTCCGAGGGGTACTGCCAGGGGTTCTTTTGCAGTTCGGCGTTCATTTGTGCGGTGATCGCCTTGGCATCGCCAACCAGCGCCACCTCGGTCGCAACGTTCGTGCCGATCTCCTCCGGATTGATGTCCATCTGGATGACACGCACGTTCGCGTTGAAGCGCGGCGGCGTCCCGAAGTGCATCATCCAGTTCAGGCGAGCGCCCATCAGCAGGACGACGTCAGCGTTCTGGAGGGCGAAAGAGCGCGCCGGGGCGATCGACTGCGCGTGGTCGTCTGGGATGACGCCCTTCCCCATCGGCGATGCCAGGTACGGGAGCCCTGTGGTCTCGACGAACTTCAGCACTTCTTCTTCGGCCCTCGAGTAAGCGGCGCCCTTGCCGACGATGACCAGCGGCCGCTCCGCCGACTTCAGGGCGGCCATTGCCGCTTCGATGTTCTCCTGCGGGGCGCACGTGCGAGGGGCATCCGCGCACTTACCCGGCCAGACAATCTCGTCTTCTTCGATCGTGCCGCTGATGATGTCGCCCGATAGATCCAGGTAGCAGGCGCCGGGACGGCCGTAGATCGAGGTGCGCACGGCCTGCTCAACGTAATAGGGCAGGCGCGCGATGCTGTCCGGCCGGGCGGCGTACTTCGCATAGGGCCGTGCGGTTTCGATCTGCGGCGCCTCCTGGAAGGCGCCCTGGCCGTTCTGGTAGGAATCGTTTGCACCGCCGATGAGGATCATCGGCCAGCAGTTGGACCACGCGTTCGCCATCCCGGCCACGCCATGGATCATGCCCGGACCGGAAACGCCAAGGCAGACGCCGGGGCGCCCAGTGAGGTAACCGACAGCTGCCGCCGCGTAGCTGGCGGACTGTTCATTGCGGAATCCGTAGAACTTGATGCCCTCGCGCTGGGCGAAGACGGCGATCGGTATCACCGGTATCCCAACGATGCCGAACATGTGCTCTACGCCCTGCTGCTTCAACGCTCGCGCGACGATCTGTGCTCCGGAAATCTGGGCCATTCGAAGAACTCCAACGGTGTTGTGCGGCGGATGATACGGGAAAGCCGGGCGCGGCGCGGATTCGGCGTTCCGAAGTAGCCACCATCAGCTGCCGGACAACCACAACGGGGCCAGCTAGAATCCGCACGATGAGTAGGCAGACGCCGCCGCGCCCGACGGTCTTCCACGGCTGGAGGGTTGTGGCAGCGGCGTTTGCCCTGCAGTTCGTTGGCTTCGGCACGGCGTACTCGTTCGCAGCCTTCTTTCATTCACTGCGCGACGAATTCCAGGCGACGCGCAGCGACATCTCGCTCGTCTTTGCCATCACAGGCTTTCTTTACTTCAGTTTGGGCGCGATCAGCGGCCCGGTGGCCGACCGCATTGGGCCGCGGCGGGTGTTG
>JBDTVB010000181.1:0-4943 GCA_040007415.1 Anaerolineaceae bacterium | reverse complement strand
GAGACGGTCGAAAGAGCGGATCCCACCTCCATGGCTGCACGGCCAGCCCTCACGTCCTCAGCCCGCGTCGCGAAGATCGCCCTCACCCGAGCCCCGGGGTAAGACCGCAGATGGACTTTCAAGACAGCGGCGATGTTCCCCCGGGCCCGGCTTCCGGGCCGGACGCCGAGTTCGACCCGCTCATCGCGGCGCTGACGCGCCCGATCGTGGCGCTTGAAACCCGCTATCGCGCCGCCGGGCAGACCGTGACGGAGATCATCGAAGGCCTCAGCCGTCTTTCCGCGGGGACCCGCGGGCGAGGTCTCTCGCCAGATCTACGCGCTCCTCTTTCAGCAGAGCCGGCCGAAGAGCGTCCTCCGCTCGGCCGGCTAAGGGTGAGCTTCGATGATGACGCGATCCTGCTCGGGTTCCAGGCAGCGGTCGCGGCCCTCCCCGGCGTCCTCAGCGTCACCGTGCTGGGCAAGCGCGCGAACCAGGTGGATCTGCTGGTGGAACTCGAGTCGTCCGAGGGCGCGACCGCGAGCGGTGCTGGCCCGCAAACCGGCAACGCTGTGCAACCAACCATGGTCTGCGCCGTGTGCGACCGCATCTTGGTGAAGGGCGGCCGCGAGGTCACCCACGGGCTCTGCGCTGCATGCACCTCGCAGTTCATGAAGATCGAAGGCTAGCATTTCCACCGTTGACGAACGCCTTGCGAGGCCCCGTCGCACCTTCCGCCAAACGGCTGCCCCGTTTTCGTCACCCTCATCCCCTGTCGCCGAGCCGCTCACCCCTTACTTCGGCTCGTCCGGCGCTATCCAAAGATAGACAAGCCCGGCCAGCCCTGGCGAGGAACGATGCCCCGAGGATGCCGAGCTTCGCGTCCGGGCGGCTAGCCTCTAAGTTCCGCGCCCGTATGCTCGGCCTACTGAAACTTCGGAGGCACCTTATGGGCATTCAACTCACCAAGGACTCGATCGACCTCGGCATCGTCGTCACGGACGCGGCAAAGGCGCTGGCATTCTACCGGGACACGCTCGGCTTCAAGTACGAAGGCGAAATGCCGATGGGCGGCGGCTCGGTGATGCACCGGCTGATGTGCGGCACCAGCCTGATCAAGGTTGTTGCCCCGGCCACGCTCCCGGAGGCGCGGGCCGCCGGTGGCGGCATCCAGGGCGCGACCGGCTACCGCTACTGGACGATCAGCGTTTCGAACATCCAGGAGCTGGCCGATAGCTGCGCTGCTGCGGGCTACAAGGTTGTTGTGCCCGTGCGCGAGTTCCGGCCCGGCGTCACGATCGCGATCGTGGAAGACCCGGATGGCAACTGGGTGGAGTTCCTGCAGGCGAGCTGAGCGGGCTGATCCGGCTCGTCGCAACGAGCCCCGCGCCGCGGAAGGCCGGGCGGCGCGCAGCTGCACATAACGGTTCGCGTTAGGCCCCACGCCATGCACCCTTTATACTCCGGGACTGTGAACGCTACGTCGTCGGCGGCCGCCGTCCAGTTTCGCGATGTCCACAAGCATTTCGGCAAGAACGAAGTGCTGAGGGGGATCACCGAGGACGTCAACCACGGCCAAACGATCGTGATCATCGGGCCGTCCGGCTCCGGCAAGAGTACGTTGCTGCGCACGGTCAACAAGCTCGAGGCGATCGATAGCGGCGAAGTGATGGTCAATGGCGTTTCGGTGCACGACAAGAAGACGGACGTGAACGAACTGCGTTCGCACGTGGGCATGGTGCAGCAGGCGTTCAACCTCTTCCCGCAGATGTCCGTGTTGGACAACATCACGCTGGCGCCGCGCAAGGTCCGCAAGGAGAGCCGGGAAGTGGCCGAAGCGCGCGCCCACAAGCTGCTGGAGCGCGTGGGCATCCCGGAGAAGGCGAACGCCTATCCAGCGCAGCTCTCGGGCGGGCAGCAGCAGCGGGTGGCGATCGCTCGCGCACTGGCAATGGAGCCAGGGGTGATGCTCTTCGACGAACCGACGAGCGCCCTGGACCCGGAGATGATCAAGGAAGTGCTTGACGTGATGCGTGACCTTGCGAAGGATGGCATGACGATGCTCGTGGTCAGCCACGAGATGGGCTTCGCGCGCGAAGCGGCGGACCGCGTGCTGTTCATGGCCGATGGCATCGTCGAAGAGTCCGGCACCCCGGCGGAGGTTTTCGAACACCCAAAGAGTGAGCGCACCCAGCGCTTTCTGAGCCGAATCATCACTCATTGAGGGAACTGAGTGCGTGCTCTGGCACGTACTCGCAACGACAGGGGACGCCAACGTCCCGCCACAGGGAGGAACTGTTTTGACCAGGAAACCAGGATTGTTGCTGGCGCTGTTCGCCGTCTTTGCCGCTTTCGCGCTGTTCGCAGCCGCTTGCGGAGACGATGACAGCACCGCAAAGACCACGCCCGCCGCCGCACCCACGTTCGCCGCGGACTCCACCATGGGCAAGATCGTCGCCGCCAAGAAGATCACGTTCGGCGTCAAGTTTGATCAGCCCGGCTTCGGCCTGAAGGACCCCGTCAGCGGCAAGCTGGACGGCTTCGACATCGCGGTCGCCAAGGAACTCGCCAAGTCACTCGGCCTGACCGAGGACCAGGTCAAGTTCGAAGAGGCGATCTCCAAGAACCGCGTCCCCTACCTCCAGGAAGACAAGGTGGACGTGGTGATCGCCACCTTCACCATCAACGAGGAACGCAAGACGCAGATCGAGTTCAGCAAGCCGTACTACCAGGCTGGCCAGTCGATCCTCGTGAAGAAAGACAACACGACCATCAAGACGGCCGCGGACCTCAATGGCAAGGACGTCTGCACCGTGCAGGGTTCAACGCCGGCGCAGAACCTCGCCGCCAAGTACCCGCAGGCGAAGGTGCTTTTGCTGGACGTGTACTCGGCCTGCGTGCAGGCGATGAAGGACGGCCGCGTGGTCGCCGTTTCCACGGACAACGTCATCCTTCTCGGATTTGCCGCGGCCGATCCGACGGTCAAGCTGGTCGGCGGCCTGTTCACGGATGAGCCGTACGGCATCGGCGTGAAGAAGGGCAAGACCGATATGCAGGCATACATTAACAGCCAACTGGACCGGATGTTCAAAGACGGCACCTGGGACAAGCTCTACGACCAGTACCTTGGCAAGTTCGAGGGTCTGCCGAAGGCTGCCGAGGCTCGCGCCAAGCTCCCGGCCGCCCCGTAGCGAACGAATGCAGCTGAGCGCCGGGGTAGAGTCCGCAGGCGGGCGGAGCGAAGGCTCCACCCGCCTGCGGCCGCTCCGGCCGCTCAGTGACCGAACGAGCGAAAGACGGGCATCGTTTCGATGATGCTCGTCTTCTTCGTTTCCGGGGCGATCGAATGGCTCGTCTCGCTTGCCGCCTTTGGCCGGGACGTGATCCAGATCATCCGCGACAACCCGCGCGAACTCTTCGACGGATACCGGCTGACGATCGTGCTGACGCTGCTGGCGATGACACTCGCCGTTGTCCTCGGCGGAATCGTCGCCCTGCTGCGCACTTCTGATTTCTGGCTGCTGCGGTTCTCTTCCGGCGTCTACGTTGAGGCGTTTCGCAACACGCCATTGCTGCTCCAGCTGTATTTCTTCTTCTTCGCGCTGCCGAAGTTCCCGCGCTTCGACCTGCCGCTCTACGGCGAAGTGACCTGGCTGCTCTCGCCGTTCCAGGCGGGGCTCATCGGGCTCACCCTCTATACGGGGGCCTACACCTCCGAGGCACTGCGCAGCGGCCTCGCCTCGGTGGACAAAGGCCAGAACGAAGCAGCGCGCTCGCTCGGCCTGAACTACGTGCAGACGCGCCTCTACGTGATCGTCCCGCAGGCGGTGCGCATCGCGATCCCGCTGCTGACGAGCATCTTCAGCGCGCTTTTCCGCAACAGCGCGCTCGTCTCGGTGATCGGCGTGACCGAACTGCTGCAGGCGGCGGATAACATCCAGCAACGCAACTTCCTGACGTTCGAAGCGTTCACCGCGGCCGGGCTGCTCTACCTTGCGCTGACGCTGCCGTTGGCCTGGGCATCATCCCGGCTGGAACATCGCGTGGGGAGGTCACGATGACTGGTCTCTGGTCTGCGCTGCTCGATCTCCTCCCGGGGAACTGGGAGGTCTTCAAAGAATGGGTCTACTGGGAATTCCTCTTCAAGGCGCTCTGGTTGGTCACGAAGATGGCGTTCGTCGCAATCGTCCTCAGCATCGTGCTCGGTACCGCCATGGCCGTCGCGCGGCTCGCGCCAGTGCGTGGCATCCGCTGGTTCGCAACCACCTACGTGGAGGGTTTCCGCGCGACGCCGCTCCTGTTGCTGCTCTTCTTTGTCTTCTTTGGCGGTGGGCGGGTCGACCTGGGCTGGTTGCTGAACATCCCGTTCGGCGACAATTTGGTGGACGACGCCGGCCACATCGACCGCTTCTGGGCGGCTGTTGTGGCGCTCACGCTGTACAACAGCGCGGTGGTCGCGGAAATCATGCGCGCGGGCATTCTCTCCATCTCCAAGGGCATCCTCGAAGCGGGCCGGGCACTCGGCCTCACCTATCTCCAGACGATGCGAGAAATCGCCATCCCGATGGCCCTTCGGCGGATGGCGCCGGGGTTGGTGAGCCAGCTCATCACGCTCTTCAAGGACACGTCGCTGGCGTCGATCATTGGCGTGTTCGAGCTGATTCGGCGCGGCCGCTTGATCTACGAGAACCCCGCGAACAGCAACGCGATCGAAGTCCTGCTGGTGGTGGGCCTGATGTACTTTGTGCCGTGCTACGTGCTCTCGCTGATCGCTGCCCGGCTCGAAAACGGGCCGGAGACGCGCGCGACCGGCGATGCTGCCGTGGTGCGCGCTGCGGCGCCTGAGGCGAGTCTCGGCGGCTGAGGGCGGGCGGCGCGAAGTTGGCCCTCACGCGATTCGCACCGGCGGCGCGTGTTACCAGCCGTGCCCCACAGCCTCCCAGCGGTGGAATTCGGCGATCGCG
>JBDTVB010000180.1:0-4945 GCA_040007415.1 Anaerolineaceae bacterium | reverse complement strand
CCCCCCCGAACATCCGGCCTGGAAGCTCATCGATTCCGTCGGCATGCGCGGCATGGAACGTGGCGAGGCGGCTGTGAGCGACAGGCACTGTAACTTCTTCGTGAACTACGGCAACGCCAAGGCGGCCGACGTCGCCTGGCTGATCGCGGAAGCTCAGCGGCGGGTGATGGAGCAATTCGGCATCCAACTCGAACGCGAAGTCGAATTCGTGGGGGAGTGGTGATGGCGAAGCAGCGCGTGGCCGTCATCTTTGGCGGACGTTCGGGTGAGCACGAGGTCAGCGTGGTAAGCGCCCGAAGCGTCTTCAACGCCCTCGACCGTGAACGGTGGGAGCCCGTGCCAATTGCTATCACGCGCCGCGGCGCCTGGTTGGGGTCCACCGAATCGAGAGAAGCGATTCAGAGCAATCGTGCGTCTTTCGATGGCGAGATTGGCGATTCCATCCTACGCAGCCGCGACGCTCTCGCCGCACTTGCCTCCTGTGATGTCGCGTTCCCGTTGGTCCACGGCACCTATGGCGAGGATGGAACGCTGCAAGGCTTCCTCGAAATCGCAGGGATGCCGTACGCCGGATGCGGCGTCGCCGCCAGCGCAATAGGGATGGACAAGGCGCTCATGAAAGCACTTTTCAAAGAATCTGGAATTCCCGTGACGCGCTATCTTGTAATCCGATCATGGGAGTATACACTTACCCAGAAACTTTCGATGGAACTGATAGAAGAATCGATCGGCTATCCCTGTTTCGTGAAGCCCGCCAACGGCGGCTCCAGCGTCGGCATCACGCGCGCCGATTCGCGCGAGGACATCGCTGCCGCCATCGAACTCGCACTCAGCTACGACGACAAGGTGGTGGTCGAGCAACCTGTTCACGGGCGCGAGGTTGAGTGCGCCGTCCTCGGTAACGAAGACCCGAAGGCCAGCATCGTCGGCGAAATCGAACCGGATCGCGCGTTCTACGACTACGAGAGCAAGTATTCCGCCACCTCAACGACGGGCCTGCACATCCCGGCCCGCATTGACGCCGCGACGACCGCGAAGGTCCAGGAACTCGCGATTCGGATGTACCAAGTCATGGGCTGCGAAGGCTACGCGCGGGTCGATTTCTTCGCGACCGACGGCGGCGACGTGGTGGCGAACGAGATCAACACAATCCCCGGCTTCACCAGCATCAGCATGTACCCGAAACTCTGGGAGGCCAGCGGCGTCGCCTATCCCGAACTCCTCACGCGCATCCTTGAGCTCGCCCTCGAACGTCACGAGCGGAGGGCCCGGCGATGATCATCAAACGAAACCGCCAGAAGCCGCAGGGCGTCCGCAAGATTATCAAGCGCACTCAAACGGTCGGTCACCTGACCCCGCGCAAGATCGTCACGCGCTCCCGAGTGTCCGGGGTGACGGCCGGCAGGCGAAGGGGCCGGCTTGGGCCGCGCATCAGCGTGCCCCATCTGCCGCACATCTCCATTCACATCCCAAAGCGCTACCTGGTAGTTGCGGGCGCCCTCGGTTCGATCGCGATTGTTGCCGCGTGGGGCTACTGGCTCTTCACCTCTCCGTTCTTCCGCGTCAGCGACGTGGTAGTCGAAGGCAACAGCCGGGTCAACACCGATACGATCGTCGGCGCTGCCGACGTTCTTGGCGCAAGGCGTGGGGGACCTGGGAGCAAGGCTCCGTCCAGTACACAATCGACCGCAACGGCGTGGTGCTTGGCGTTGGTCCGGCGCCGGACGGTTCGCCGAGCATCGTCAGCAGTCAACTCGGCTCCCGCGCGCAGGGTGACCACGTCGACTACCAGGCTGTGGACGCAGCCGCAGAAATCTACGAAAAACTCCCTCGCCAACTCGGCACCAATGTCAAACAGGTCTCGTTCATCGCCGGGAAGGGCGTCCAGGTAACCACCACAAACAACCAGACCGCCCTTCTGGGCGACAGCAGCAGCATCGCCTACAAACTCGCGGTTTGGGCAGCCATGGCGCAGCAGGCGCAGACCCAAAAGATCAGCTACACAACCATCGATCTGCGATACGGCAACCGGCCGGTGCTGCAGTGAGCAGAGGAGGAGGAGGACGAATGAAGAGACGAAGCACCGTCGCCGCGATTGACGTGGGATCTACCAAGGTCGCGGTCGTCGTGGGTGACCTCGGAGAGAACGGCGAGACCCGCATCCTCGGAGTGGGAGTGGCCCCGGCCTCGGGCCTTTCGCGGGGGGTGATCGATAACATCCAATCAGCCCGCGAAGCAGTTGGCATCGCTGTTGAAAAAGCAGAACAGGCGTGCGGAATGCGCATCCTGAGTGCCGTTGTGGGCATCTCAGGCAACCACATCGCTTCCCAGAACAACCGCGGCATCGTCGCCATTCCAGACCGTAGCCGGCCCATTTCCTCCGATGACCGGGCGCGGGTGCTCGAAAGCGCCGCCCAGATCAGCATCCCCACTAATCGCCAGGTTCTCCATGTGCTGCCGCGCGGGTACTGGATCGAGGGCACAGACCAGGTGACCGACCCCGTAGGAATGTTCGGGGGACGGCTGGACGCTGAAACGCACATTATCAGCGGTGCCGTCTCGGCCATTCAGAACCTGACCAAATGCATCGAAGGCGCGGGAGTGCAGGTCGATGACATCGTCCTCGAATCCCTCGCCTCAGCAACGAGCGCCCTCGAAGAACAGGAGCGGCAGCAAGGCGTCGCACTGGTAGACATCGGCGGCAGCACCACCTCGGTTGCGGTCTATGACGAAGGCGCAGTCGCGCACACGGTCTGTCTGCCGATTGCCGGTTCGCATCTCACCCACGACCTCGCCCGCGTCCTCCGTTGCCCCTGGGAGAGCGCAGAGGAGCTGAAGTGCAAGCACGGCGCTGCCTTCGCGGACCTTTCACTCCACAACGAGTCCGTAGAGATCCAAGCGTTCGGCACGCAGACCACAAAGTCGGTGTCGCTGATTCACGTCTGCGAAATCCTCCAGGCACGAAGCGAGGAGATCCTCGAGATGGTCGCGCTCGAACTGAAGCGCGCTGGCTACCTCGACAAGATCGCTGCCGGGCTCGTTCTAACGGGCGGCTCAGCGCAACTTCGGGGTCTCGCCGAAGTCGCCGAATCGCGCCTCGGCATTCCGGCGCGCATCGCCAAACCCCATGGCTACTCCGGGCTTTCCGACCTCATCGGGACGCCCGCGTATGCAACTTCGATCGGCCTCGTCGAATACGCGCTCGCCGGAAGAGAGCGTGTGTTCGAAGCACCGAGTGTTGGATTCGAAAACCCGGCAGGCGGAATCCTGCGCCGCATCGCATCGATCGGACGGGCCCTGATGCCCGAATAGGAAGCTGAGAAACGAGGGATGCAATTGAGCCTCATCGACTTCACCCGCAGTCAAGAGCCGTTCAAGGAAGGAAAAGACCACGCAATGAGCATTCGATTTGATTCAGAACTGTTGCCCGATATCAAAGTAGTTGGCGTTGGCGGAGGCGGCTGCAACGCCGTCAACCGCATGGTGCGAGCGAAGATTCCTGGAGTGACGTTTGTTGCCTGCAACACGGATGCCCAGGCGCTCATGTCCTCCGAGGCGCCAAACCGCGTGCGCATCGGCGAGAAGCTTACCAAAGGACTCGGCGTAGGCGGAGATCCCGCCCGCGGTGAACGCGCCGCCGATGAAAGCCGCGACGAGCTGTACGAACTGCTGCGCGGCACTGAAATGGTGTTCGTCACCGCCGGAATGGGAGGCGGCACCGGCACTGGCGCGGCACCGGTGGTTGCGGAAATCGCGAAGGACTGCGGCGCGCTAACCATCGGGGTGGTCACCAAGCCGTTCCCGTGGGAAGGCGCTCGTCGCGGTAAACAGGCCGAAGAAGGTCTCGCCCGGCTGCGAGAAAAAGTGGACACCCTCATCGTCATCCCGAACGCACGGCTGATCGAAATCTGCCGCGCGGACATCACGATCGACGAGGCGTTCGAGACCGCAGACGACGTCCTCCGCCAGGCCATCCAGTCAATCTCAAACATCATTAGCCAGAACGGCTCCATCAACCTGGACTTCAACGACGTGCGCACAACTATGAGCGAGGCCGGTCCGGCACTGCTCGCCGTGGGACGCGCTTCGGGGGAGAATCGCGCGATGGAAGCGGCGCGGGCAGCGACGACGAGTCCGCTCCTCGACCAGTCAATAGACGGCGCCCACAACGTGCTCTTCAACATCACCCACAGCGGTAACCTGCAGCTGCGCGAACTCGATATGGCTGCACGCGTGGTCGCCGAAGTGGTCGATCCCTCAGCGAACGTCATCTTCGGCACCGTCGTGGATCCGAAGGTTGGCGACGAAGTGCATATGACCGTCATCGCCACTGGCTTCCCGCCGAAGGTGATGATCCTGGACGACCCACGGGACGTTCGCCGGATCGCCGATATCGGCTTGCCCGGAGTCTCCAATCTCGAAGACGCCGAACTGCCAGCGTTCCTCCGCCGCAACATCCGTTCACTCAACTCCGTCCCGTCCTTGGGCGAGACGGTCGCGAAGTACGCCGAAAGGAGGTAACCACCAGCTAACCGAGTGCGCTAAGTCCGGAAGGACTGCTTGCCCGAGGTTTTCGGGATCACCCTGGGGTCGATGCGTTGGGAGATTGCATCGGCCCCTTCACTTTGGTTGGCGTTGATACAGCCTTTACGGATGCCGCCGCGACGCACGTCAGGAATCGCCCTGCACGCCGCGAGCGCCAAGAAAATGCGCCCGTCGGGCGCATTTTCATGTCTTAGCTGGCTGAAAGGGGGCGTTTGTCTAGCCGTGTGCGCTAAGTCCGGAAGGATTGCTTGCCGGGAACTCGAATCCCGGTTTCGCAAGAAGGCTTGGTGTAATGGGAGATGACATCAAACCTCATAATCTTAGTGAACGTCGGCTACCCCGCCGACAGCCCACCCCCGTTTCAGCCGGACGCGTACTTTACCACACACTTTCGTCCCTG
>JBDTVB010000179.1:0-4949 GCA_040007415.1 Anaerolineaceae bacterium | reverse complement strand
CGCAAGCGTTGGCTTCGGCGATCTCGGAGATCCTGGCGCTGCCCGAGGCGGCGCGCGAGGAAATGGGCGCCCGCGGCCGCCGGATCGTCGAGAACGTCTGCGCAACCTCGGTGATTGCGACGCAGGCCGTAGACGTGTATCGCGAGGCGATCGATCGGCACACGTCGAGGCTGGGCCGCAATACCGGAGATCGGACATGAGCATGGCAGAGGAGACGCGGACTGAGCCCGCCGTGGTGGACGTGATCCTCCCCGCCTACAACGGCAGCCGGGTCATCCGCAAGGCACTTGAAAGCGCTCTGGGGCAAGAAGCCTCGCTTCGCGTCATCGTGGTCGACGACGGCTCGACCGATGATTCCGCCGCCATCGCCCGTTCCTACGGTTCCCGGGTCACTGTGATCACCCAGGCGAACCGGGGCGTATCGGGTGCGCGCAACACCGGCCTTGCGGCGGCCACGGCGTCGTACATCGCGCTGCTCGACCAGGACGACATCTGGCAGCCCGGAAAAATCGCCCGCCAGGTCGCGCTGATGGAGGCCCATCCCGACGTCGGTCTCGTCTTCGCCGACATGACCCTTTTTGGGATCGACGGCACCATCGTCGAAGACGGGTTTTTAAACGCGACGCCACCGTACGCCGCCCTGAATCGCGAACCTCTTGGGAACGAAGCGTACCTGCTGCCTGAATCCTTGGCGCAAGCGGTCGTGCGTTTCAACTTCATCTCGCCGTCAACCACGTTGATCCGTCGGCAGGCCCTCGACGATGTCGGTGGTTTCGACGAGAACTTTCGCCTTTGCGATGACGCGGATTGCTTTATCCGGCTTCTCCACCGTTGGCGCGGAATTTCGATTCACGATCGGCTGGTTCTTTCACTCGCATGGGAAGGATGTGCGTCCAGGAAATGGGACCAACTCATTCTCGAGCGTATTCGGATTGGCGAAAAGTCGGCGGCTCGACCCGAACTGTTTCCCCCGGGTACCGCCGCCTACTTTCTGAAAGAGCGACCGCTGGCACACTACCGCCTTGGCATCGGTGCGCTGCATGCCGGTGACACCCGAACGGCGCGCAGCTACTTCGTCAAGAGTTTGCGCGGTCGGTGGCGCCTTCCGACTGTTCTCGCATTCGGCGCTGCAATGTTGCCGACCGCGTTTCGACAGGGATTGCTGAGGTTCAAGAGGGCCACAGGCCTCCGCTTTTCCACCCGCATAGAGTAGGAATTCGTGAAAGATTGCCGGCCGCTGCGGTGCTCTGCTTACGGCATAGGCGCACCGTTGCCCCGCCGAGGCGAAACGGTCCGTGCAGTCCGAATTTCGGACCAAGATTGGCAGCGATTTCCCGTTTCCGACAAATTCGGCGTTCGGGAAGTGCGCAGCGATGCGCCCCGGTTTGCGCAGTTGCCGGCCCTTGAATTCGAATTCTGGGAGTACCGCATCGATACCGAGCCGCGGTTCGGCGCACTTCCCGCAATCTAGATCCGCTCTGAATTAGAGGTTCCGTTTCTACGTCGCTCGGAGAGTTCCCGTGTTCAAGACCATTGCGTCCAAACGCCCATTGCTCGATCAGGCTCGTCTGGTACGGGACATGACGGGGAAATCCATTCGCGCCCAAGTTGCCGAAATTCTCGCGCTAAGGCTCGGATACGGCCGACTCTATGCCTCCGAGTATTACGATTTCCGTTTATACGACGATCGCGAATTTCCCGGAGTAAAAAAGAGGGAATTCCTGGGCAGCCGTCTTGAGGCGAAGATCTCGGAGTCGGTCAACTGCATCACCTGGGACATGATCGAAGAAGACAAGCTGATGGCTTATGCCGTTCTCGGTGGCTTGTCCCTGCCGATCCCGCGAATGAATGCGATCTACCACCGCAAGGGACGCAGATATTGCGCGCTTCCCACTCTAAGATCGCCGTCGGAACTCGCGGAATATCTTCGCAACGACGCGACCTATCCGTTCTTTGGTAAACCGGTCCGCGGCTGCTTTGGACGTGGCGGTTTCGCGGTCAGCGGACTCGACAGAGCCGCCGACCGCCTCACGTTCTCGAATGGAGATTCCGCGTCCGTCAATGAGTTCGTTGCAGGATTGGAGCGATTGGAAGGGCTGGACAGCGCCGAATTCGCTCAACACGGATACATACTTCAGGAATATCTGGCGCCGCATCCCGTGATTCAGGAGGCCTGCGGAAACATTTCCAGCATCCGCTTGCTAGTTCTCCTGCACGATGAAGGCCCCAAGGTGTTTCGCGCGGTGTGGAAAGTCCCTCGTCGCGGCAACATGACCGATAATTTCCACCGGGGCATCAGCGGCAATATGCTCGGGTGGATCAGCGCTTCGACGGGTTCTGTTGAGCATGTCGTTCGCGGCGTTGGCCCCCGGCAAGAACGAGTGGTGACTCACCCGGATACGGGACATCGATTGCCCGGACTGCGCCTTCCGGATTGGGATGCACTGGTTAACGTGGGACTAATTGCGGCTGCGTCGCTGCCTCGCCTGCCGTTTCTGCATTTCGACATCGCGATGACGGACCGGGGCCCTGTCGTACTGGAGGTGAACGTCCTGGGGAGTCTCGATCTGGTGCAGCTCCCTGCACCCAGTGGCCTGTACGACGAAGAGCTCCGCTCGTTTCTGGCTCGACATGCCCTCGATCCCAAAGCCCGGCTGGAGCACGAACGCGCGAATCGCTGGTTTTCCGCGGCGGCTGCGTCGGAACGCAGGTGACCGCCAGCCGACACTGAGCGGCAGAATCCGACCGGGTTGGGGTGGCCAATGAACGTTTACCCCAAGCCGTCGGCGCATGTCCGGATTGGTTCGTCCGGGCCCCTCTTCTGACGTTCACGCCACGGGCGGGATCTCACCGGATTCCGGCAGTTACCCCTGTTCGATTGACATCGCAGGACAATGGCATATATTATGCTTTTGGCATAGCTGCCGTTCGGATTCTAGGGCCCGCCGCCGTGGCGACAGTTCTCAAATTCGGCCTGAACTGCCAACCGCCCCAAAGGGACCCGGATTCATGCCTCTTCCAGATGCACAGTTCCCAAGCGTAGAAGGCCAATCCGCGGATGCTGCGGCGGATTCGTGGCGCACACGGTTGCCTCGATTCGCTTCAACATTGCAGAAGTCGACGTCGTTGAGGCGCCTGGCGACGATCGCGTTGTTGGTTTCTGCCCTCGCTGGCCCTGTTCCGCTCCCGGCCGGTACGCTTGGGCCGACACCGACGCCGGTATTGCCGGCATCAGTGGAGGCGATCGAATATTATTATCCCGCGCTCGACCACTATTTCGTCACGGCCAGCGCCACGGAAATCCAGGCCCTCGACAGCGGCAAGTTCCCCGGTTGGCACCGCACCGGCTATCAATTCACGGCGTATGCCGCCACACCGATCAGCCCGCCCCTTAGCCCGGTCTGTCGATTCTACGGACGTCCGGAAGCGGGTCTCGATTCGCACTTCTACTCTGCATCGCCCGCAGAATGCGCAGCGGTCGCGGTCAAATTCGCCGCCAGCTGGCAGTTCGAATCGGGTGACGTGTTCCAGGTCCGTCTACCGGATCTTGGCACCGGCGCTTGTCCGCAGGGCACCATCGCGATCTACCGGCTGTTCAACGGCCGTATCGATGCCAATCATCGCTATACTTCCGATGCCGGCGTTCGGCAACAAATGCTGTTTGCCGGCTACGTGGCGGAGGGGTACGGCAGTCCCAGCGTGGCATTCTGTGCTGCAGCGGACGCCTTTAACCCGGGCGTTCCCCCCGTCGTCCCCCCCATCGTCCCCCCCGTCACCGGGCCTTCCGCGAGCTTCGTCGTGATACCGATAGCACCGGACACTTTCGACTTCATCAGTAGCGCAAGCGCGGTGAGCGGCACGTCGATCGTCTCCTACGCATGGGATTTCGGCGACGGTAACACGTCCGGCGGCGCAACCTCCTCGCACGGTTACACGATATCCGGGACCTATCCCGTCGTTCTCACCGTGACCGACAGCAAGGGGGTGTCCGCGAAGACAGCCAAGGATGTCACGGCCACCGTGGTGAAACCGCCAGGACCGCCGGCGCCGGTTGGACCGCGCGGCTCGTGGAGCAAGTATCCGACCCGCCCCTCCGCGGGGACCGAAGCCGTCTACCAAAGTTGGTACAACCTGGCGTACGACACGAAGCGGGACCTGTTCTACGGGCTATCGTGGGGAGCGGTGCTGTCCGCCTTCGATCCGACGAAGGGCGTTTGGCGCCCCCTGACCCCCGACCTCGGGTCAGGGGCGGCGGTCCACAATCGGACCACGGCATACGATCCGATCAATGACCGGGTATGGATCGCCACCGGAACCGGATTTCAACTCGCCGGCGTCAATTACTACGACCCCAATACCGCACAATGGGTGAATCATCCGATGGCGGGCCGGTTGCCGGGCACCGAAGCGGCAATGATTTTCGATCCCGTGGGCAAGCGTTTCATCGTCTTCGGCGGGTGGGGATTGCTCAAGGTTCATACGTTCGACCTTTCCCCGGTGGCGTCGTCGATGGTAGATGCGAATCTTCTGGGCGGGCCCGCCTTTTCAACGGCCGCCACGAAGATGACCGCATGGCGCAGCGCACTCGACTCAAAGCGCAATCGGATCGTCTATGTCGACTCGGACGGTTCGTTGTGGGCCCTGCCGCTTGCCCTTTCCGGTTGGCAGCATCTCGGCACCACGGGTGGCCCTCCGCCGATCATGACGCAGTTCGTCTACGACGTTGTGAACGATGCTCTTGTCGGGTGGTCGGCTTCGCCGGTGATCGCCCCTGGCGACCCTGCACCCGGCACGACACGGGAAACATGGTTGTTGCCGCTTTCGACGCTCGCTTGGTCCAAGGCTGCCGATGTGGTGACCGGCGATACTGTGCCCGTAATGACCACCTATGTGGGCTATGCAATGGCATATGACCCAGCGCGTGCGCAAACATTACTGCACACCGCAGC
>JBDTVB010000178.1:0-4961 GCA_040007415.1 Anaerolineaceae bacterium | reverse complement strand
CCACGTTCGAAGGCACGCCCGGCAGCGGGATCAGCGTGCCGAACTCGCCGCCCCCGGTGCCCTGGAACTCGAACGAGGTGATGTAGTGCTCGTTTCCATCGTGGTAGGCCGCGAGCGTAGTGGTGCGGCCCAGGTTGACTGCTCCGTTCGATCCGATGAGGCCGGCGCAGGCGTCTGCGCTGCTCGTGGTGGCAAACAGCGACGCCCCGATGATGACCGCGAAAGCGGCGAGCGCGAAGAATGGTGAACGCATCTGAACTCTCCTTTAGGGGTGAAGCCCTTACACCCCCAAACGCCAGCCAGCGCCGGATTGTTCCACGCGAGACCGGTTGAGTTCGGAATTGCGGCGGGCGGTCCAACGAGGGCCGGGCCTGCCGTCCTGCTCGCAACCCACCGCGCCCCTCTGCTACCGTCGAAACGTGCTCCGCATCCGCAAGCCTCCCACCCGTATCCTCATCACCCGGCATGGACAGACCGTTACGAATCGCGAGGGCCGCTTCTGCGGCCACTTCGAAACGGAACTCACCACCCTCGGCGTCAGCCAGGCGCGTGCCCTCGCTGCTCGCCTCGCGCCGATCGAGATTGCCGCCGTCTTCACCAGTGACCTCGGCCGCGCGATCGAAACGGCCGCGCTCGTCCTCGAAGGAAGAAGGGTGCCCTCCGCGATCGACCCGGCTCTGCGTGAACTGCACTACGGCGAATGGGAGGGCCGCAAAGGCGGCGAGGTGGCGAAGGCATACCCCGAACAGTACAAACTCATGCGCGCGGAAGACCCTGCCTGGCGTCCGCCCGGCGGCGAAACCATCGGCGATGTCCGCCTCCGCACCTTTGCGGCCCTCAGGCGGATCGCCAAGCTCCATCAGCACCAGACCGTCCTGATCGTCACCCACGGGACAGCCATCAACTGCATGATCTCCGAGGCCCTTGGCGTGTCGCCTTCGCACACCTTCCGCTTTCACGTCGCAAACTGCGGCCTTTCGGAAGTGACCATGCGACGCGCCGCGCCCGTCCTCACGCTGCTCAACGACACCGCTCACCTCACGGGCGTGAAGTAGCTACTGCCGCCACTTGGCTCATCCGCTGCGCCCGTTAGACTGCGCAACCAGTGATCCCCATCGGTGACAGCCCAAAGTCGAGAACCACTCCGTGGGTGACCTACCTGGTCATCGCGCTCAACCTCGCGGTCTTCGTCTGGATGCTCCAGTTGGACAACCAACAGCCCGCTTCGCGCTCGCAGGCCGCTCGTGAATTTCGCGATCAGACCAACGCCGAATGCTACGGCTTCGAAACGTTGCCCACCGCGGCCGATCGCTTTGTCTGTCGCTGGTCGGTCCAGCCCAAAGAGTTCGTCGACAACCTTCGCGGACAGTCTGACGTCCCGCGCCCGGACCGCCCGCTCATCCTCATTAGCATCATCACCGCCTTGTTCCTCCACGGCGGGTGGCTGCACATCATTGGCAACATGCTCTTCCTCTGGGTTTTCGGCGATAACGTGGAAGACCGGCTGGGCCACTTCGGCTACTTGCTCTTCTACATCGCTGCGGGGATCGTGGCCTCCCTTGTCCAGGTCGGCGTCGACCCGGAGAGCGTCACACCAGTCATCGGCGCCAGTGGCGCGGTCGCGGGTGTACTGGGGGCGTACCTGGTGCTCTACCCCCGGGCCACCGTCCGCGCGATCATCCCGTTCTTCTTCCTCATCTTCATCCCGTTGCCCATTCCCGCGTGGGTGATGATCGGCCTCTGGTTCTTCCAGAATCTCGTTTCCGGCTACGCCACCATCGCCGACGCCGCGAACCCGGATGCGGGCGTGGCCTGGTTCGCGCACATCGGCGGCTTCCTCTTCGGCGCCATCCTTGTGTGGCTCTTCGTGCGCGAACGGGAGCACCCGATCGGGCCGCTGCGCGATGAACTTCCGCGCAGCCATCGGCCTTGAGCAGCTTCTTGATTCAGCCCGGTCTCCTGGTCAGAGCCAGCGCCGGAGCCAGTACTGTTCAAAACCGATTTTGGCAGTGTGCCAGGATCGCCCCGTCCGATGCATTCCGACCTTCGGGACGGGGGATGCGTAGAAGTTCCCCCTGGCGAGACCCGCCTTGCCTCCGCCCGTCTCCAGGAAACACGTTCCGTGGCCGTCGAACGCGAGTTCGCGCAGGTCGCCACGGACCCTGCGGGCGATGTTTTCAGCGACTACCTCGGCTTCGCCGTGGGCGAATACGCCAGCCTTCGGCAGCATCATCCCGTTTTCCAACGGAATCACGGCGTTGTCGCCGATGGCGTAGACATTGGTGGCCTTCGTGCGAAGCGTTGCGCGGTCTACAGGGATCCAGCCGCTCGCCCCGCCGAGCCCGCTGGCCGCGATTATGGCCGGGGGCCGATGGGGCGGGATGACAATGGCGAGGTCGTGAGGCGCCAACTCCCCACCGAGGCGCAAGGCGGAGGGTTCAACCCCTTCGAGCTGTGTCCGCGGATGAAAGGTGATCCCCCTGGCAGCCAGCTCCGCGGCGACGCTGTAACCGGCTTGCGGACCGGCTACCGGAAGGGGCAGCGGCTCGGGCGTGTACAGGTCAATTTGGGACGCCTCCCGGATGCCGCGCTGCCGCAGGTATCCATCGACCAACATCGCCGTTTCGTATGGGGCAGCCGGGCACTTGTACGGGAGTGAGGCAATCGCCACCGTCACCTGCCCTCCAAGGAACCTGGCGAGGGCATCGCGGAGACGCTCTGCGGAGGGCAAATCGTACGGATGATGCGTGTGTTCTGCGAGTCCCGGTATGCGTTCCGCGTCAAGCTCCGCCCCGAGGGCGACGACAAGATAGTCGTACCCGATCGCGCCGGAGCCGGTCTGAATCTCGCCCGACGCCGTGTCTATCCCTGTCACCGAGGTATGCACTACTTCGACGCCACGCCGGGAGAGCCTGGAGTAGTCGCGGGTGATTGTCGCTGGCCGACGCTTCCCGACCATCAGCCAGAGCAGAGAAGGCGCGAACGTGAAGGTGGCGGACCGTTCGACGAGGACTACGCGCGCCTCGCCTCCAAGCTTCTGCTTGAGCCGGGTGGCCGCGACCTGCCCGCCAATTCCGCCGCCGAGCACCACCACGCGTTGGGGTGTAGTTGGACTCATCACAACCTCCTAAAAGACGACGACCCGGTCGCTTTCGGTGATCCAGGCGGCAAGGTCGTTCATCGACGCCATGATCGCCTCGGGGATGACTTCGCCGTGGCCAATGCCACAACGGGTGACGCAAGTGGTGCAGATCTTGATGCGGCCGCCCTTCGGCAGGAGGTCCCGGAGCATCGCCTGCAGGTCGAACTCGGCGCCCGCTGGCGCGCCATCCTTCCGCACCACATCTATGGCGTCGTTCATTACGAAAATGCGGACTGGCGACTTCCGCTCGAGAAGCGTGGCTGCAAGGCGCAGCGCATTCCAGGTGGAGTCCCCATCAGATGGCGCATCACTAAGGATGATAAGGACCGACACCGGCACTTTGGACCGGCTGTGACCAAAGACTCGCGCCGCAAGGGCCTTCAGTGTGCGAAGCATGGCAACTCCTTTCAAGCGGCCTCGACCGGGAGACCGGCGGCCTTCCACTCGGGGAAGCCGTCTTCGAGCCGTAACGCAGCGAAACTACTGGCCCGAAGCCCCCGCACCGCATCGAGGGAGAGCATGCAATACGGTCCCCGGCAGTAGGCCACGATGGTCTTGTCGGAAGGGAACGTTGTCAGCCGCCGTTGAAGGTCTTCGAGCGGCACAGACAACGCGCCGGGAAGGTGGCCGGCCCGATACTCTGGCTCTGGACGGACGTCGAGAAGCACGACATCACCACGCTCTATTCTCGTGAGCAGCTCATCGCGGCTGATCGGCTCGAAAGGGTCCTCGCCGGAGGTGAATTCCGTGACCATGCGATCGAGTTCGGCGAGTTGGGTTCGAGCAAGGTCACGAAGAGCGAACCAGAACTTCACGACCGTCTCATCAGCAACCTGGTAGTAAACCCGCGGGGGATCTCGCCGGGCTGAGGCAAGACCGCACTCTGCCAGCATCCGAAGCTGTCGCGAGGCGTTCGACACGCTTAAGCCTGCGGCGTCCGCCAGCTGTTCTACGGTCTGCTCCCCCTGGCAGAGACGGTCGAGGAGTTTCAACCGGCTCGGCGCGGAGAGAGCGCCGGTAATCCTCGCAAACTGCTGAAAGACGGCATCTGCCGGATCAAGTTGCATAGTTGCGCAACTGTACTAATAAGCAGACGGATCGGCAACCTCGTAGACAGCGCTTACCCTTGAACGTCATCCGCACGATGAACGATTCGCTCGTTACCGGTTGCTGATCACGGTGGTCATGTCTGCCGGTGCCCGCCGGTGGATGAAGGTCGCGGCCAAAACACCCACCGCTGCCGTGCAGGCTATCGCCATCGCCAGCAGCCGAAACATCCCGACACCGGCGTGAGTCGCGCTGCCGCTGCTCAGGACGCCCGCGAGGATGCCCGCGCCCACAATGCTGCCGATGTAGCGCATCATCGAACTGGTCCCCGCCGCAGAGCCTGCCAGCCGTACGGGCGCGGACTCGACCGCTGCCGCCGTCGCAGCGCCCGTGCCAAACCCGAGGCCCACGCCCAGTAAGGCCAGGCAGCCCGCCATGTAGGTGGCCGAGACATCACGCTCTAGCCCGGCCACGAGAGCCAGCGCCCCGACCGTCATCATCGCCGCCCCCAGTTGGGCTGGAGCACGCCGTCCGCGAGCGTCTGAGATCCTCCCGCCCAGGGGAGAAGTGATTGCAAACAGCGCTGACATTGCCGCTAACAGCAGACCTGACGTGAGAGATCCCTTGCCCTGCACCTCGCGAATGAAAAACGGGATCATCAACACCGTCGTGTACATCGCAAAGTTCGTAAACAGGACGTAAGCGGTCGCGCCGGAGAACGAGCGGGAGCGAAACAGTCGCCACTCTGCTGTCGGTGACGCAGAGACGCGGT
>JBDTVB010000177.1:0-4963 GCA_040007415.1 Anaerolineaceae bacterium | reverse complement strand
CATCGGCGACTTTAACCGCATCCTCGAGCCGGACTCGAAATGGGAGATCGGCGCGTTCCCGTTGCCCGATGGGTCGGTCTGGCAATACAAGGAGCCGGGCGCAGTCGTGCTCGTCCGAAACGGCTGGCTGCAGGTGGCCGCCGTGCCGTACACACGTGGCAGTGACCGCGTCCAGATCCTTGACAACGCCAAGCACATGTACTTTTCCAAGGAACGCTTTGCCGTCCCTCCGGGAGGCCGCATCACGTTCGAGATTCAGATCGCTGCCCGCACCGTGGGTAGTCAGCAGGGGAACCTCTACGACGGCTACGTCTCATGGAACCTCCTGGACCTGACCACAGGGTGGGCGCTGGATTTCTTCACTGGCGGAGACACGGTGGCCACTGTCTACGGTCGCCTGCCGTTTCCGGGTGCTGCCATTCCGGACACCGGCGAGGCGAGAGCATTCTGCATCTTCAACGAGCTGAAGGATCTGCCCACCAGCCAAGGCCAGGCTCACGCCTATCGCATCACCTACGATCAGGCTCAGGACTCCGTCGAATTCGAAGCTGACGGCAAGGTCGTTGACCGGTATGAACACGTGCCGGACAAGATCACGGGATTCACGGTCGCACTCGGCCTGATGTCGGAGATCGACATCGTGGGCGGGAAGACTGTCAGTTGTCACGGTCAGGGCGTTATTGGGCGCTGGAGTCCGATGACGGTCGTCACCGAATCCGCCCCCGCCTGACCGCGCGTCGTGGTTTCAGGCGTGCCTCAGCAATGCAGCGCAGGTGAGTGCATGTTCTGAGACTCGCCCGTGGTCCTCGTAGCTCCAACACGCCGAAAGTACAGCTTGCGCGAACGACCAGCCGCGTAGCCGCTGCCGGTCGATGCCAAGTTCCTCTGAAAAGATGTCCAGGCGGCGGCTCATGATCTCACCGGGACGCGGTTCGGAGAGCAGTTGCGGCGACGGATTGCGCATGAAGGCGCCAACTTCGTACGCCGGTTCGCCCACCACCCCCTTGGGGTCGATCGCCAGCCAGGGTTCGCGTTCCGCTCTCAGGATGTTGAAGTGGTGCAGGTCGCCGTGCAGCACCACCGGCGCCGCGGACGTAGCGAGCAGCGACGCGAACGTCTCTTCCGCTTCCGCCAGCAGGTTCGGCGGGAACGGGCCCCTACCCTCGGCAAACGCCTCGTGAAGCCGCTCGAACCCCTTCCCCCAATCCGCAACCGTAGGAAACGGATGGTCCGCCGGGGCCGGTCGCCAGAGTCGGCGCATCACGCCAGCCGCAATCTTCGTCGCTTCCGTTTCGTCGCGTACTGAATCGAGCATCGTGCCTGGCTGCAGCCGTTCCAAGAGCAATGCCCCAAGACCACTGTCAGCTTTGAGCAGGTTAGCGCTGCCGCGCCCGGCGTAGATGCGCAGCGCTTCGATCTCGTTCCGGATTTCAGGACAGGGGAACCCCACCTTGAGGACGAGCAGCGTCCCGTCGCTCCCGGTTGCCGGCGCTGCCCAGTTGTAACTGAGCGGTTGGAACGGTTCAGCGACTCTCAACGACCATCGCTCCGCGCACTCATTGACGATTCCCGGGAGCCGACTTAGCCACTCCTCACCCTCGGCGCCGTAAACTTCGCGCATCGCGGTGGCGAAGTTCGAAGGGATCGTCAGCACGGACACTTCAGCGCTCCTGGACGACCTGGCCAGCCTGCAGAATCCGGTCGATACGGATGAGAACTGCAACACCCTTGCGCTCCGGGTCGCGGCTGAGTTCGAACTCTACCGTGCGGTCCATGATCTGCTGGCGGACAGGGCCGTCTTTCAGGAGTTCCGCGGTGCCGAAGAATTTGTAAGCGACGCGTGTTGGTGGATTGCGATAGAGCAGACACACCTGCGGATTCTCGGCGAGGTTGCGGAGGGTCTGGCCGTGGCTGCGCTCCCAGAACGCAAGGTGGTCGCCATCAAACGCCAGGGTGCTGCCCTTGTATGCCATGTCCGGCGCGCCAGCCTTCGAGGCCGTGCCAACGAGCAGCGAGAGGCCGTCGGCGAATGAGCTGTTGATGGCGGCTTTCATCTCTTCGGTAAGTTCGATCATCTAGATTCCTCGGCCCGATGTGGGCGTTTCGTTTACCAGGATTCAGTGTGGACCAGTTCCTCGAGTGGCATCCGCCTTCGTGCTACGGCTGGCGGCGCACCGGCTCGGGCGGGGTTGATGTAGCCGAAGCCGATGACACGATTGATCGGCAAATCAGCAGGGACGCCGAGAAGCTCGCCGAGCGCTGCTTCAGGTAGATGCGCGGGGCAGGAACCAACGCCGTCATTGTAGGCGGCAAGCATCATGTTCTGCGCGCACCGGCCAGCGTCAAATTCGTGCTTCTGCGTCTGCACCAGGACGACGATCGCGGCGGCTTCTGCCAGCCACTTCGCCATCGGACTGAGCGCTGCCACGGCGGCTTTGCCCGCGTCACTGGTCACAACCACGAACCGGTTCGGCTCGGCATTCTTGGAACTCGGCGTCATGCGCCCGGCCTGGAGGATGCGGCGCAGCGTTTCATCCGGAAGCGTTTGGGGCAGGAATGTCCGGCGGTCGCGCTTGCCAATCGTGCCCTGGTAGAGGTCCATCGGCTCGATTCTAACCAATGCGTGGGCGGCGCGCCGGTTGACGCCCCTTCACCCGTCGGCAAGACTCGTCAGGCCCACCGCAGAGGACTTGTACCGTGACCGAATCACCGCTCGACCAACTTATCGACGTTGCCGCGCTCGAACGCTTCGTCAACGCCGAAGGCAAACCCGGGCCGATCGAAGTACAGAAACACATCGCGGGCTTCTCGAACGAAACGTTCTACGTCACCCGCGGTGAGGATCGCTGGGTCTTGCGTCGGCCCCCTCGTGGCCCCCTACTGCCCACAGCACACGACGTTGTGCGCGAGTACCGCTTCATCTCCGCCCTCTACGGTAAGGCGCGCGTGCCCCAGCCGATCGCCGTCTGCGAGGACGTCGCGGTCATCGGTGCGCCCTTCTATCTGATGGGCCGCTGCGAGGGCGAAGTGATTCGCGCGGAGATGCCGGCCACGTACGACACCCGGCAGGATCGGCGCACCGTCGCCGAGGAGTTAGTCGACGGACTTGTTGAACTCCACGCTGTTGATTGGCGAGAAGCCGGTATCGGTGGTAAGGCCGAAGGCTACCTGGAGCGCCAGGTCGGCCGCTGGAGCAAGCAATGGGAACTCACTCGCCCGCGCACCCGCGAACTGCCGGGCATGGATGCGGCCACCGCCTGGCTGAACGAAAAGATGCCCCAATCGGGCCCCGCAACCGTCGTCCATGGTGACTACAAGCTCGACAACGTGATGTTCTCCGCCGACAAGCCGCGCCTGATTGCCGTCTTCGATTGGGAGATGGCGACCGTCGGCGACCCACTGGCCGATCTTGGCTACATGCTCTCCACGTGGGGCGACCCTGGCGATCCGCCACCGCCGCCCGGCGTGAAATGGGTGAGTGAGGAACGTGCCCGGCTCACCAGCGGCCCCGGATTCCCAAGTGTGGTTGACCTGCGCGACCGCTACGAGGCGAAGAGCGGCCGCTCGATGCGCGACTTCACCTTTTACCACGTCCTGGCGGTCTACAAGCTCGCCATCATCCTTGAAGGTCTCTACGCACACTACCTGGAGTCCACGGCCTCCAACCCGGAGAGCGCAACCTTCGAACACCAGGTGCCAATGCTCATCGCACGCATCCAGCGACTCATGAATGGGGGATCCTGATATGCAGAAGCGCTGGTCGCTTTCCGTCCCGCTGGAGGGTTTTTCGCTCCCCGAGCACGTGGAAATTGCGCGTGAGGCTGAGCGCCTCGGGTACACCGACGCCTGGTCGTTCGAGGTCGACGGGGCGGACTGCTTTAGCCCTCTCGCAGTGGTCGCTGGCGCCACCCAGATGCGTCTCGGTACCGCAATAGCCAACGTCTACACTCGCGGCCCCGCCACGCTGGCACAGTCCGCGGCGAGCATCGCCGACCTCGCCCCAGGCCGTTTCCACTTCGGCATCGGTTCTGGCTCTCAGCCGATCGTTGAGCAGTGGAACAGCGGCATATTCACCAAACCCGCGACCCGCGTCAAAGAGATGGTCCAGTTCCTTCGTTCGGCGCTCGCCGGGGAGCGCGTCGTCTTCGAAGGCGAGACGTTCTCCGTCAACGGCTTTCGCCTCTCCCGGCCCCCCAGCCAGCCGGTGCCCATCCACGTCGCGGCACTCCGCGCGGGAATGCTTCGGGTGGCCGGTGAAGTGGGTGATGGGTGCATCATCAACTGGCTCTCGGCCGAAGACGTCAAGAAGTCCGTCGCCGTCGTGCGCGAATCTGCCACGGCCGCGGGACGCGATGCGAACGTGATCGAGATCACGGCCCGGCTTATGGTGAACGTGGACCCCACCACTCCAGAGTCCAACGTCGGTCGTCGCCGTCACATCAACGCTTACCTCAACGTGCCGGTCTACAAGGCGTTTCATCAGTGGCTCGGGCGCGATGAGACACTTCGGTCGATGTGGGAAGCGTGGGACGCCGGCGACCGCAAGGGAGCCCTCGCGGCCGTGCCCGTCGACGTCGTCAGCGACCTCATCGTCAGCGGCACCCCAGAGGAACGAAATGCGCACGTCAAACGCTATATGGATGCCGGCGTGGACACCGCATTCCTCTCCCTCTTCTCATTCGACCCGGACCCTGCGGTGCGCCGCGAGTTGATCCTGAAGGCCACCCGCGAGATGGCGCCCGGCTAGGAGCCGCTCAATGTCAAAGAACGGGTAAGACGCCTAAGTGATTCACGTGGCAGAATGGCCCCATGAGTGGCACGAAGTTGGTCGTCGGGATGGTAGGCGGGGCACTGCTGCTCGTACTGGTGTTTCAAGCGTTAAGAGAATTCACCTAGGGGATTCGCCATCGAGAAGTTACAATCCGTTTACACGCGCCCCGTCCGGACACCGCGAATGTTCGTT
>JBDTVB010000176.1:0-4970 GCA_040007415.1 Anaerolineaceae bacterium | reverse complement strand
CACGGCATCTTCGGAGCGGTTCATATGGAGAGCTGTCTCGGCAACTGATCGATCGAGTAGGAAGCGGTGCGAAATGACCTCGTGCTGGTCCTCGGTGAGTGCCCGCATCGCCGCCACGAGGTCATGGTGGAGATCGACACTGTCAGCGGCATCAGGCTCGGAGAGTTCAACGGTTTCATCGAGTTCAGCTGTGTAGCCGCGGCGGCCGAGCTTCTTGATGTGGTCGCGGACAACGTTGCGGGCGATGCCGATGAGCCACCCTTCAATGGGAACGCCGCGGTAGTCGAACCGATCGGCTCGAGAGTAGGCGATCTCGAAGACCTGCGAAGCGATATCCTCCGCTTCATCTGCGCCGCGCAGGCGGTAGCGAACGAAGGCATAGACCCCGCGATAGTGCAGGTCAAAGAGCGTACCCCACGCCTCTGGGTCACGCGCCACGGCACGCTTCGCCAGTTCTTCAGCGCCAACACGGCTAACAGCCGTTGGGTCATCGGTTTCTACCTCGGTATCGCTCACAGCGGGTTCACTCTACGTATGGCCCGAGGCAGGGGATAGGTGACGGGGTCGGGGGTCGAGGATCAACGCCACAGGTGCCGCTGCAAATACGCCACGTCGTGCCACTGGCCGAGCTTGTAGCCCATGTGCAGATTGAGTGAAGATTGTTCGAATCCGAGAGACTGGTGTAGTGCCAGGCTCGGCGCCTGGCAGGCAACCACCCCCGCCATGACCACCTGGACCCCGCACCCTTTGGCGGCTTCGAGAATCGCCGTTAGCAGGGCACGGCCGAAGCCTTGCCCGCGAAAGCCGTCGCCGACGTAGATCGATTCGTCTTTGGTGGTCTCATAGGCGGCTCTCGGGCTCCAATCAGAAAGCGAGCACCAGCCAGCGATCTCCCCTCCCGCATCCGCGACCAGCACCGGGAGGCGCTTCGCCACGCGCTGTTCGAACCACTCCAGGCGCCACTCATCACTCGTCGGCTCGGTGTCGAAGGTCGCCGGTGACGTCTCTACGTAGAAGTTGTAGATGCCGTTGATAGCGCGAAGGTCGGCAGCAGTAGCGGGGCGAACAGTGGGCATTGGCCGACCCTCAGCTGGGGCGCGATTCGAGGTAGGACATCGTCATCCGGTAGGTATCCTCGGGAATGTGACCGGCCGACATGAGGTACGTCGCGATCTGCTCGAGAGTGAGGACACTGATGAGGTTGATCCCGGCCTGCTTCAGTGCCGCCTTACCGCCCTCCTGACGGTCGATCAGGGTGACGGCATCGCGCACGACGAGTCCCGCCTCAGAAAGGGTGGCGGCGGTCTGCAAGATGCTGCCGCCGCCTGTGATCAGGTCATCGATGATCAGGCAACTCTGACCTCGCACGTAGATCCCCTCGATCACGTCTGACTTAGCGGTCGCGGGCGGGTGGATGTAGATCATCGGGCAGCCCACGTTGAGGGAGAACGCCGTGGCCACATGCAGCCCACCAAACGGGACTCCGGCCACAAGGGTGAATGGCTGGACGTGGGGGTTCTTCATTGAGAGCAGCGCCTTGAGCTCTTCTTCGATGATCTTGGCACAACGGGCGAGGGCCTTCGGATTGCTGATCAGGCGCCGGAGGTTCACGTAGATTGGGGAGTGCACCGCCGTCCGGCCGAGGGTGAAGTCACCGAATTCAATGGCGTTCAACTTCCAGAGTTCTTCGGCGAGCCAGAGGTTGCCGGCGGGCTTTGTTATTCGTGTCAAAGTGGTTCTCCGCGAGACGCCTGGCGTCTTCGATTTCAATCTTCAGATTCTGGGACGCGAGGGACTCGGTGTGTCCCTCGTCCGTCCAAACTCTTCGCCCACCAAGTCTACGACGACTGGCGCGGATGGGCAGGGAGATTGACGGGATTCAGCGGCGGGCGGCCCGAGAGGACCGCGAGAATGTTCTCCGCAGCCATTTCCGCCATCTTCGCTCGCGTGGCGAGGCTGGCGCTGGCGATGTGCGGCGTGATGATCACATTCGGCTGGCTGAAGAGCGGGTGTTCAAGCGGGAGCGGTTCCGGGTCAGTCACATCAAGGGCCGCTCCGGCAATCTCGCCACTCTGCAAGGCAGCCACCAAGGCGTCCTGATCCACTACTCTGCCGCGCGCTGTGTTGATGAGGACCGCGGAGCGCTTCATCAGTGCGAATTGCGGCCGACTCATCAGCCTTTCTGTTTGCGGGGTGAGGGGCGTATGCAGCGAAACGAAGTCCGCTTGGCGCAGCAGGTCTTCGAAGGGAACGCGCACTACCCCCAACGCCGCCTCGAGCGCAGCCTTCTGGGTGCGACTGGAATAGAGGACGCGCATCTTGAACCCTGCCGCCCGTCGCGCCAACGCAGAGCCGATCTCACCAAGCCCCACAATACCGAGCGTTGCCCCGAATACGTCCTGGCCGAGGAACGCCGTGGGTGACCAGGTTCGCCAGCCCCCGGCGCGCGTATCGCGGTCACTTGCGACCACGTTGCGAGCCGCTGCCATAAGGAGCGCAAACGCCATATCGGCCGTGGTTTCCGCCAGGACGCCAGGTGTGTTCGTCAACCACACTCCGGCGGCCGCCGCGACAGATGGGTCCACGTTGTCGTACCCAACTGCCATGTTGGCGATGATGCGGAGCCTCGGGCTGGCCTCGAGCAGTGGCCCATCAATGCGGTCGGTGACCATCGACAGCACGGCATCGGCCCCTGCGAGGGCCGCGCGCAAGGCTTCAGGGGACGGCGGCAATTCGCCGGGCCAAACGTCGACATCGTTTGCTCCCGCCCGCAAGCGGTCGACCGCGGGGCCAGGAGGGACTCGGGTGACGAAGATGCGCGCCATCTCCGCAGTCTGACGGGCCTGGATGTGAGGCGAAAGCGCTCACGCCACTGTTACTTGGCGACCCATTCGCTCAATACTGGGCGCGGCGGCAATTGCCGCGCGGAGGACGAGATGACCATGACTGCTACCAGTGGACAGGCGGCGGTTGCCACGCTCGCCCAACCGGCGCACGTTTCGCCGTCTGAATCGGTCCTGCAATCGATGTACGAATCGGCGGCGCGGATCAGTCTTGGAGCGGAAGTCGTGGACCTCCTACGAACGTCCTGGCGCGAAGTGCGCGCCCAGCTTCCGGTGCGCATGGATGATCGCAAGCTACGAATTTTCGAAGGCTACCGGGTGCAACACAACGGCGCGCGCGGCCCGTACAAGGGTGGCGTGCGATTCCACCCCATGGCTGACCTGGATGAGGTTCGCGCCCTCGCGATGTTGATGACCTACAAATGTGCCCTCATGGAGCTGCCGTTTGGCGGCGCAAAGGGCGGCGTTATGTGCGACCCCGCGCGGATGAGCGATACCGAACTGAACCGTCTGACCCGCACATACACCCAGCACGTCGGCATGGTGCTGGGCGTTAACCGCGACATTCCCGCGCCGGATATGGGGACGAATGCGCAAACAATGGCCTGGATGATGGACGCCTACGGACAGCGCTACGGATACACCCCCGGAATCGTCACCGGGAAACCGGTCGAACTCGGCGGAAGCTACGGGCGTGAGCAGGCCACCGGTCGCGGCGTCGCCACCTGCATGCGTGAATACGCGCGGCTGGAGAAGCAGGAGCCCCAGGATATCCGCGTCGCTATCCAGGGATACGGCAACGTTGGTTCGTGGACAGCACGCCTGGCCAGCGCCATGGGCTTCATCATTGTCGCGGTAAGCGACGTCAAGGGGGCTATTCACGATCCGGCAGGGTTGACGATCGCCGATGTGGACCGCTGGTTCGCGGTGGCGGGGAGCGTTGCGGGGTTCTCCGGCGCTGAGCCAATCACCAACGAACAACTGCTCGAAGTAGATTGCGACTACCTGGTGCCGGCCGCGCTCGGCGAGGTCATCACCGAAGCGAACGCCCCATTGATCAAGGCGCGCCTCGTCGTTGAAGCAGCCAACCACCCGGTCACGCTGGCCGGAGATGAGATCTTGACTGCACGCAAGATCGTCGTGCTCCCGGACATCATGGTGAACGCAGGGGGCGTGACGGTGTCCTACTTCGAATGGACGCAAAACATCCAGCAGTTTCGCTGGTCGCTGGAGCGCGTCAACACTGAACTGGAGTCGCGCATGGTGGGAGTGTTCAGCGAACTGATGGCACGTACCGCCAAGGATGGCGTGCGGCCACGCCAGGCAGCGTTCGACATCGCTGTCGAACGCGTCGGCAAGGCGATCGTGTTACGCGGGTTCGTCTAGGGGAACGAGGCGCGCATGGGCAACCCGGCGTTGCCGCCTCCGGGAATCCGTTAGCATGATCGGAATGTTCTCCAGCTGGGCATCCGTCACGTTCAAGTCCCTGCAGCACCGGGACTACCGTGTGCTTTGGATAGGCACCACGGTCGCCTTTCTTGCGTTCATGATGTCCTCGGTCGTCCAATCGCTTGTCGCCTACGACCTCACTGGCGAGAACGGAGCCGTTGGACTGGTGGCGGTCGGCATGGGCCTTTCGACCATCCTTGTCTCGCCGTTTGGCGGCGTGATCGCCGACCGCGTCTCGAAGCGGCGATTGCTGCTCATCGGCCAGACCCTCCTCGGCGTCAATTTCCTGGTCGTCGGAACGATGATCCTGACCGGGCATATTACGATCGCCGCGCTGGTCGCCTCGACCTTCGTGATGGGTACCGTGTTCTCGTTCATCGGCCCTGCGCGGCAGGCCTGGATCGGTGACTTGCTGCCCGGGAACGCGTTGCCGAACGGAATCGCCCTCCAACAGGTGGCGATGACCGGAACGCGCATCTTCGGCCCATTCCTCGCCAGCGGATTGGCAGGCCTTGCGATTATCGGCACGGGCGGCACCTACGTCTTCATGGGCGCGCTGTTCGCCTTTGTTGTTTTCACGCTGGCTCTTCTTCCTCCGACTACCCCGCGGGCTCCGAAAGAAGGCGTGTCTATCCTCGGGGACATGAAACTCGGTCTGACGCACATGTCGGAACGGCC
>JBDTVB010000175.1:0-4997 GCA_040007415.1 Anaerolineaceae bacterium | reverse complement strand
ACCACAACGGGGACGATCACGAAAAGGATGCTGACTAGATGGCGAAGAAACGGTACACGGGCGCGAAAGTAGCGATCTTCAGCGTTTCGGCCGCGGCAGTGATGTACGGCACCGCGTGGCTGGGTGTCCATCAGCAGCCGGCTGCCGCGACCTCAACAGCAGCGACAGACTCCGCTCAGCAGCCGGTTGCCCTCGCGGCGACGTCTTCGGGGGCAGTGTCAACCGCGGCGAAAGCACCATCTGCGTCCACTGCGCCGCAGGTTACGACGGCGCGGGCGAAGAAATCGAGGGCTTCCTGAATGAGCCGCGACTTCACTGTGGCCGCCGGAATCCTCGTAGCGAGCGTGTTCGGAGGGCTGGCGTTGAACGCGGGCGACCTGGGTACACTCCCCTGGATGCTCAGCCGGGTCTCGGGAGTCGTCTCGTTCGTGCTGCTCTCGGCGTCGGTCATTTTCGGGCTGTTTCTCAGCACCAAATCGGCTGATTCGGCGATGCCGCGCGCCTTCGTCTTTTCGATCCACCAGTTTCTGAGCGTCCTAACGCTTTCGTTCCTCGGCGTTCACGCCGGTTCATTGCTGTTCGATGGCTTTCTCAACTTCGGGCCACTCTCCCTGCTCCTGCCCTTCGCCTCGCCATACAAACCGCTGTGGGTAGCACTGGGCACCCTCTCTGCCTGGGCGACGGCGATAGTGACGGCCAGCTTCTGGATGCGCGGCCGTATTGGCCAGAAGACGTGGCGAAAGCTCCATTACGCATCGTTCGGGGCGTATGTTCTGGCCCTCGGTCACGGCGTCTTCTCTGGCACTGATACGACCGTCCCACTCGTCGCGGCCGTCTACCTGACCTCCGTTTCGCTGGTTGTTGGCCTCATCGCCTACCGCATTCGGCTGAGCACCCGCCCCGCGCGACGCCCAGCCGCGACGAGGCGGCGGTCTCCAGCCGAAGCCGCCTGAGCCAGCTTGGCCCGTGGCCCGGTTGCGCGCGTTTCTTCCCGCGAAGCTAGGCTACGCAACATGCCCGGGATACTCTTTCTCCTCGATGAAGCCAACCGTGATCGCATCGAGCGGCTCTGGGACCAGATCGAGCGCGAGTTCGATGTGGCGAAGGGGTATCCCGGCGCGCTGCCACACTTCACCCTCCACCTGGCCAACAGCTACGATCTTGAGGCTACACAAGCGGAGCTTGAAGACATCGCGAACGCGCGCGCGCCCTTCGACGTGACAACCACCGGCCTCGGGGTTTTCACTGGTGAGCTGCCGATCGTCTACATCCCAGTGATCCGGACGCGAACTCTCGACGACCTGCACCTGCGCCTCTACCGGAGCCTGGGGCCCCACTGCAGCGGGCACGTCCCCTACTATGCGCCCGCGAGCTGGATGCCCCACATCTCGATCGGCCAGGTGAACATTGCCCCGCACATGCTGTCATCGTTGCTCGCGTGGCTCAGCCACCAGCCACTTTCGTGGGAGATGTCCGCAGCGACGCTGGCGATCGGGGAGAATTCCGCCAGTGGGATCGAACTCCTGGGCACCTTCCCGCTGCGGGGTTAGCGGCTGCCGCGTAGAGTTGCGGGCATCACAACTCCCGGAGCTACCCATGGAACTGCACGATGTGACCTACGTGGTCGACGACGCGCTCGCGTTAATCACCCTCAACCGGCCCAAGTACCGCAACGCCCAGAGCTATCGCCTGCTGGATGAGCTGGACACCGCCCTGGCGACGGCAGACGCCGATCCCGCGGTCAAGGTCATCGTGCTTCGCGGCAGCGGTGGCAACTTCTCCTCGGGCCACGACCTTGGCACGCCTGAGTCGCTGGAGGCGCGGGCGTTGGCCGGCGTGCCGGACTCGGGCATCGAGTTCTACGAGAACTTTCGCCGCTACAACCTGGATCTCACGTTGCGCTGGCGAAACATCACGAAGCCGACGATCGCGATGGTCGAAGGCTTCTGTATCTACGGTGGCTGGATGATTGCGGCATCGATGGACCTCGTGTTCGCGGCGAGCGATGCCAAGTTCCTCGCGGGACTGCTTGAATACTTCTCGGTGCCGTTCGATGTTGGCATCCGCAAGGCGAAGGAGTTGTGCTTCGAGAGCCGCTTCATCACTGCCGAAGAGGGCAAGGAGGCGGGTTTCGTCAGCCGCATCTATGAGCCGGAGGACCTGGAACGCGAGACCCTGAACTATGCCCGCCGCTGTGCCGAAAACACGACCGCAGCGCTTCGCATGTCCAAACTCGCGATCAACAAGATCCAGGATGGAATGGGCTATTCGAACGCAATGGAAGGCGCCTTCGCGGACTATGTGATCATGATGCAGTCTCGTGGCACTGGCCGTGTCGAAGGCATGCGGCGCCTCGGCGGTGTCGACCTGGCGGTGAAAGGCACCCGCGGCGAACGCGCCGGCCAGGCCTCTGTAAGCTAGTTTGCGAACCGCCTGCCCCTTCGGAAAGAGAGCCACAGATGCCTGAACTGCTCCGTCCCACCGTTGCGTTGCACTACGAAGACACGCTCATAGGTGACAAGGCGATTGTCTTCCTTCACGGCTGGTGCGATGGCTCCCCGAGCTGGGCGAGCACGATCGCCGACCTCAAGCGCGACTACCGGTGCATTGCGCCGGACATGCGCGGCCACGGCAAATCCGGCCAGCCGCGCGACTTCTCCTACTCAATGGAGGCGCTGACGAACGACGTGGTCGCGCTCTGCGAGTCGCTGGGCGTGATCAGCCCGGTCGTGGTTGGTCACAGCTACGGCGGGATGCTCGCGGCGATCATCGCCAGCCGCTTTCCCGGGTTTGCGCGGGCGATCGTGGTGGAGGATCAGGCGCTGGACTTCCGGCCATTCGCCGTACAGATGCGCAGCCTGGAGCCCGTGATTCGCGGGGCAGATTCACACATGCCGTTCCGCGAGCAAATGCTGAGCTCGATGATGACGGAGCTGATGCCCGCCGAGGCGAAGGCGATGCTTGAGTCACTCCAGAAGACCACTCCGCCAGGGGTAGGCATGGCGCTCTGGGCGGCGCTCTTCGAGTTTTCCACCAATGAGATCGAGGCCTTTGGTGACCGGGCGATGTGCGCGCTCGCCCTTCAGCCGTCTGGTCTCATCGATAGCCAGGAGCCGCCGGGCTACTACGACGCCCTTCGTGCAATTGCGCCGGAGGTGCAGATTAGCACTCTTCGCTGCGGCCATTGGGTACACCTGGAGAAGCCTGCGGAGTTCCGCTCGGCACTACGCGGGTTCCTGGGGACGCTGTAGGGGCGAAGGGGGCACCACCAATGCCTGGCAATTCTGAGTAGCGGTCATTCCGCCGCTGGCGGCCGCGCGCGGTGCTGATTTCGAGCTGCGGCTACGGCTAAAAGAGTAGGTCTGAACGATTCGTTGCGGCGGCGCTCTGCCGGCTGCCGAATGGTCCCACGCCATCCCCGGTGCGCGTCACCCAGCGTTCAAGGTCCACAGGATCAAAATTGCCGATCGCGTCGTACTGGCCGGCTGTGTAGACGAACGGCACGCGTTCGCTGTCTCCAATCGGCGCTGCGAAAAGCTCCGCCCGAAAGACGACCGCCAGCTCCCACGAGCCGCTCGGCTGGGTGAACGACATAACGTCCGCGAGCGCCAGGCTGGTGAGCGGCACCCCACACCAGGCGTCGGCCAGCTCGCTCGCTGCCTCGTACGGGTTTTCGTGCGAATCCAGGACATCCCAGGGAAGCCAGCGCCCACGGGCTTCCTGGGCCTGCACGTCGAACACCACGAGGCGGCCTTCGAACACCGGCACGAGGTAAACGGTCAGCTGTGTGCCCCCGGGCACGGGCCCGGAGACTGGCGGCCCAAAGAACGCCTTCATTGCTCCCCCTGACCCTTAGATCAGGCCGGCGAAGACGCTGTCGTCTTCGAACGGGCCGACAGCGGCAATTCTCGCCAGGGAGGGTGAGAGGAACTTGCGGCCGACGCGCAGGACGTCATCGAGGGTGACGCGGTCGAACTCGCCGACGATTTCGTCGACGCTCTGGACGCGCCCCAACAGCAACTCCTGCGAGCCGAGCCAGCCGGCAACCGAGCGGGTGTCCTCCATGCGCAGCTGAATTCGGCCCTTCGCCATCTGTTTGCCCTTTTCCAGTTCCTCATCCGGGATCGCCTCAAGCAACTTGGTGATCTGCTCGAGCGACGCCTCGATGGTGACGCGGGCGTTTTCGGGATCGCAGCCTGCGTAAACGGTGAACGAGCCCGTGTCACGGAACTCGCTGGGATAGCTGTGGACGTCGTAGACCAGCGCACGTTCTTCGCGGAGTTCAAGGAAGAGGCGGCTGGACATGCCCTCGCCGAGTACGGTGCTCAGCAGGTCGACCGCGTAGCGGTCCGGGTCACTGAGCGAGACGCTTGGGTAGGCGATGCAGATGTGGGCCTGCTCGGTGGCCTTTTCGCGGATGGCGATGCGGCGCTTTGCGGGTTTGTTTTCGAAGGGGTACCAGGCGGCGGGGGTGATCGCCGGCATATCGCCAAGCCAGCGGTGCGCTTCGTCGACGATCATCTCGTGACGGATGTTGCCGGCGACAACGAGGACCATGTTCGAAGGCACGTACTGGGACTTGAGGTACGTGTTGACTGCGGAGAGGGGCAGCGCGCGAACGCTTTCCGGCGTTCCACCGACGTTGCGGCCGAGCGGCTGATCCGGCCACATCGTTTCGTCCACCAGGAGGCCCGCGAGCTCCCCCGGGCTGTCCTCGATCGTCGCCAGCTCTTCGAGGATGACGCTGCGTTCCTTTTCCAGTTCGGTGGCGTCCATGATCGGGTCCCGCACCATGTCTGCGAGGATATCGACTGTCTGCTGGGCCGCGGCGTCCGGAACTTTTGCGTAGTACACGGTGACTTCGCGGTCGGTGGCGGCGTTGTGCATACCGCCGAAGCCTTCTATCGCCTCGGAGATGATGCGCGCCGTGGGCCGGCGCGAGGCGCCCTTGAAAAGCATGTGTTCAAGGAAATGGGAAAGCCCGGCCTCTTCGTCGC
>JBDTVB010000174.1:0-5006 GCA_040007415.1 Anaerolineaceae bacterium | reverse complement strand
ACGGCGGTTGGCACGATGGCGAGCCGGACAACCTTTTGCCCGCGCCCCGGTTTCAGCAGGCACGCGAATGGGTCGCGCTGGCCGGTGGACTTGAGAAGGTCATTGACCGCGCAGCCACGTTGCGGAACGAAGGTGATCTGCGAATGGCCTGCCACCTGATCGAGTATGCGGTCATCGCCGAACCCGGCTCGAAGGCAGCCCACGAACTCCGCGCAGAGATCTATGCCGCGAGAAGCGCGCTTGAAACCTCGTCCATGTCGCGCAACATCCTGAATCACGCGGCGCTATCCAGTCAGCAGGGGAAGCGAGACATCGCCGGCAACTGGTAGGACGCAAGGGGGTGACGCTCAGCGACGGGTGGCCAGCCCGGTGAGCGCGTTGCCGCTGACTCGATACACAGTCCATTCGTCCATCGGTTCCGCGCCCAGCGCCTTGTAGAACTGGATGGACGGCTCGTTCCAATCGAGGACAGACCATTCGAGACGGGCGCAGCCGCGTTCCACAGCGAGGCGCGCGAGTTCGACCAGGAGCGCCTTGCCGTAGCCATGGCCGCGGAATTCCGGGCGCACGAACAGGTCTTCCAGGTAGAGCCCTGGCTTGCCCACCCATGTGCTGAAGTTGTGGAAGAAAAGGGCAAAGCCGACGCTCTGGCCCGCGCCGGTCTCCGCGATGATCACTTCTGCGTACGGCCGCGCGCCGAAGAGGTGTCGGCGAAGCTCGTCTCGGTCGAGCAACACGGCGTCCGGTTCGCGTTCATAGTCGGCAAGACCGTGGATCAGTTCGATAATCGTATCGAGGTCGGTCTCGGCGGCAGGGCGCAGCGGCACCGTTAGCCTCGCACCAGTTCAACGAGCGAGACTTGAGCGCCTTCGCGTGCGATCCGCGTGACTAGTGAGCGTCCGCTCATGCCGGCTGCGTTCAGGGTGGCGAGCATCGCATCGGCGGTGGCCCGGACCGAAGCCTCCGGGCAAATGGCCGCGATCGAGCTCCCAGCGCCGCTCAGCCAGGCTGCGTGCGCGCCGGCTGTCTTGGCCGAATCGAAGACGTCGAACATCGGCGGAAACAGCGAGGCGCGCTGGCGCTGGTGAATGCGGTCGTCGGTTGCGGCGTCCAGCAGATCCATCCGATTTGCCGCCATCGCCGCTACGAACAAGGCCGCGCGCCCCGTGTTGTGCACGGCATCGGCCTTCGAATAGGTATCGGGGAGCACCTTACGCGCGTCCTTTGTGGCCATCGAGTGGTCCGGAATGAGAATCGCCATGTGCGCGCCGGGGGGATAGACACAGGCTGACCGCAGGTAGTGACCGTTCGCTTCGACACAGACCTGCATGCCGCCAAAGAGCGCCGGGCAGGCGTTGTCACCGTGGCCCTCAAGTTCGCTTGCGACGTCCAGGCAGTCACCTTCGGTCAAGACCTGGCCCTCGAACTCGTTGGTGGCGATGACGCCGGCGACACGGGCGACGGCGCTGGCGCCAAGCCCCCGGCCAAGAGGGATGGCGGTGTTGTAGCGCACGCGCAAACCGGTTGGGCACGGTTTGCCCAGCTTCACGTAGGTTTGGCGAATTGCGGTGAGCACCATCTTCTCGCCCACGTCTTCGGTGAGGATCTGTTCGCGGTCGCTGAAGGTCACGGTGATCGAGGCGTAGAGATCCAGCGCCAGGCCGAGACAATCGAAACCAGCGCCAAGGTTGGCGCTTGTGGCGGGAACGCGGAGGGTAATCGCAGTTGGTTCCATTGGTAAGTCGCGGGCCGCTGCCCGAAGGAGAAATCATAGCCCACGGCCAACTTACGGGCGGCGTCGTTTCGGCCGGCGGAGTCTCCGTTCGGTTCAGATGAGGAGGGTTGCCGCGCTGGAGGCGCCCTGCTCATCCGCCTGGACCACAATACCTCGCGCGATGAGGTCGTCCACCCGCTCCGGGGTGAACCCAAAATCGCGCAGCACCTCGGCGGAATGTTCACCCAGTACGGGCGAGCGGCGGACAAACTCGCCTCCGCTGTGGGCGAAGTGCGCGAAGGCATGTGGGCCGCTGACTGCGCCGAACTGGGGGTGATCGTACGTGTCGAAGCAGTGGTTCTCCCCGGCGAACAGGTCGCTGTACCACTCGATCGGGCGGAGCGCGTGAGCCGCGGGCACCGAGCGGGCGGCGAGGCGATCGAGCGCCTCTTCGCGGCTCATACCGCGGAGGACGTCCGCGATCTGCGTGGCCAGCGGGCCCTCGACGGGCTCCTGAGAAGCACGTTCGGCGATGATGCGCCCGGCCCACTCCGGGTGACCGAGAGCGATGCAAAGCTGCGGGAACTGCTCGGCCCCGGTGCAGGCGACGGCTATCCAGCCGTCAGAGCATTCATAGAACCGCTGGATCGCACTGCTTCCCAACCGGTCGCGCGCGCCGGGCGGGTTCGCTGGACGTCCTTCGTACCATGTCAGTTCGCCGGACTGGCAGAGGATGCTCTGGTTGGCTAGGCAGGTGACAACGTCCTGCCCGCGGCCGGTGCGCTCGCGGGCATGCAGCGCGGCTACGATGCCGTAGGCAGCCATCATTGCGCTCGCACTGTCGTTGACGGCGACGGTGTAGAAGACCGGCTCACCGTCACCGCCCTGCGCCGCCATCATCCCGCTCCGCGCCTGGAGGAGCGGGTCAAACCCTGGGTCTGAGGCGAGCGGACCCACTGGCCCGTAGCCGGTGACGGAACAGCTGATGATGCGCGGGTTGACCTTGTTCAGGGCTTCGTAGTCGATCCCAAGGCGTTCGCGCACACCGATGCGATAGTTATCGAGGACCACATCCGAGACCCGCACAAGGTCAAGAAATGCTTCTCGGCCATCATCGGTCTTAAGATCGATGGCGAGCCCACGCTTTCCCCGGTTGTGCCCCACAAATTGGAGGCCGGCGATGCGGAACGGGTCGCCATCGAGGGGTTCCACCTTGACTACGTCGGCGCCGAAGCTGGCGAGAATCGTCGGCGCGAACGTACCGGCGATAAATGCGCCAAGGTCCAGGATGCGGATGCCAGCCAACGGCCCCGGCCCCTGCGGTTCGGTGGGGTATGAAGGGAGCAGCGGCGCGTGCGGCGTGAGCTCTTCAATCCCGGTGTCCGCCATGAGCCGGTGCACCGCACCCGGCGTCGCACTCAGTTTCAAGGGAAGCCCGGGCAGTTCGATTCGGCCGAGCGTGGGGTGCTGTAGCTCAAGGCGCATCTGGTTCGCATCGATCGTTTCGCTGCGGAACCACGACTCCCGGTCACCCACAGGGCCGCTGGGGACGCCCGCTGCGCGGAACATCTCGAGCCATTCGGCGCGTGGCAGTTCGGCGAAACGCTTGTCCAGCCATTGAATAGCGACCTGATCGTTCGGCGGCAACAGGAGCTTCGTGTATTCGCCGTCGACGCCCTCAAGCATGATCAGGTCCATCAGGCCCATCACGTCGATCGCCCGGAAGAAGAAGGCCGGGGTAAGCGTTCCGAGGAAGAGCCATTCGCCATCCGAGCACTGGTAGAGCCGGTAGTTGACCAGCCCGCCGCGCGATCCTCGCCGCGGTGGGACGATTACGTCGCCGAAGCGCGTTTGGGTGCCAGAGGTGACCGCGGCAACAGCGTGCAGCCCACTGACGATCACTGCCTCACCTCTGCCGGTTCGCGCGCGATGTACGAGAGCGCTGCCGATCGCTCCGGCGGCGTCCATCGCCTGCGAGTAGGCGAGTTGCGGAGTCTCCAGGCTGACGGGCCGGTCTTCGTAGCTCATCTGCTGGCTGGCGACGGCGCTGATCGCGCTGAGCAGCATGGGGTCTGGCGGGAGCTGGCTCCAGCGGCCCACGGTACTGAACGGAGGGAGCCAGGCGTGGACGAGCGAGGGGTTCGCAATCAGCAGCGTCGTCGCGTCGAGGCCAAGCCGCTCAAGTTCGCCGGGAGCCGCATCGAAGATCGCGGCATCCGCCGTGCGCAGCAGTTCGCGCGCAGCATGGAGACCTTCGAACTTGCCGAGGTCGAACCTCACCCGCTTCTTGTTACGGTTCCAGCAGATGTAGCCGGGATGTGAGGCCAGCCGGTCACCGGCAGGCCCCTCCACTTTGATCACTTCGGCACCAAAGTCGCCGATCAGCATGGCGGCCATCGGCCCGGAGATGCCCTGGGAGAAGTCGAGTACGCGGAGCCCTTCGAACGCGGTCACGGCGAGAGTCTAGCGCGCGAATGACGGTCGGCAAAATGCCCGCGCGGCCGCCCGTGGCTACCGGAAATGGGACATCACCTCGTTGGCGAACTGGTCCATCACACCGATCTTCGCATCCGGGTCACTGCCCAGGTTGAAGTCCGGGATCACGACCTCATCGACGCCCGCATCGATGTACTCCTGGATGACGCCGCGCACCTCGGCGGCTGAACCAGCGATTACCGGGCGGCCGCTGCCGCGCATCCGTTCGACGATCGCTGAGTCATCGCTCAGTACGAGCAGCGCGTTGGCCCCGCGCTGAATCTCCTTCGGGTTACGCCCGATGTTGCGGCAGTGCGTATCGAGGATGACCTGCTTCTCCTTCAGAAGCTGCGGAGTGCCCCAAACGTTCCAATCGGTTGCGTAAGCGGCTGCGATACGCATCGTCTGCTTCTCGCCACCACCGCCGATGAGCAGCGGCAACGGTCGTTGCACTGGCTTCGGTGCGAGTGGGGCCTCTGTCAGTTGGTAGAAGCGGCCCTCGAACGTAGTCTTGTCGTTGGCGAGGAGGCCGGTGATCACCTGGCAGGCCTCTTCGAACCGCTGCATCCGGCCACCGAGCGTGTAGAAGGGGATGCCGTAGGCAGCGTGTTCGTTCTCCTGCCAGCCAGCGCCGAGCCCGAGAACGCAGCGTCCGCCGCTGATGTTGTCCACGTTGGCAGCCATCTTGGCGAGGACGGCAGGATGGCGATAGGTGTTGCCGGTGACCAACGCACCGAGCCGCACGCGCGGCACCAGGGCAGCGAGGGCCGCCAACGTCGTCCAACACTCCGAGGTTGGGCCGGAGGTGTCCGTGGCG
>JBDTVB010000173.1:0-5015 GCA_040007415.1 Anaerolineaceae bacterium | reverse complement strand
GTTCCGAACACGTTCCAGCAAGCGCTCACCCTGCTCACAACGGTCATCTCCGTACAGGAACGTTATGCCGTCTGTGATGCGGGCATCAAATCGCTCTCCAACGACTTCGGGCCGCCGATGTCGGTTGACGGCACCGTAAAGGTGGCGCGGCTCTCGGAGGAGCACGGAACATTGACGGGCGAGGGAATCTCGCGGTTGAAGCCGGGCGACCGACTCGAAGTCGTCCCCAGCCATGGTGATACCACGCTCAACCTGCACGATGTCTACCACGTCCATCGCGGCGGAAAGCCGGTCGAAGACTGGCCGATTCTCGCTGCGCGAAAGTACCGTTGACGCCACTGAAGTGCCCGTCGTGGGAACTATAGCTAGAGAACGGAGATAGGGGAGAAGGGTTATGCGCGAGTGTCCGTGGTGCCACCACATGAACCTGAACGTCTACGCGTACTGCCAGCGTTGCGGCCGCGGTTTCGATGGGCCTGGGGAACCGAAGAAGCGTGACGGCAGTACTCGCCGCTTCTGGCCGTTCGGTGGCAAGAGACGGTAAGGCTGAGAGTGACTAGCGACGCCGGATTCCGTGTTCGAAAGGTGCTAGTTGTCGCTTAGCAGGCACCAAAGGCTTGGCGGGCTTCCCCGCGGCCCCTACTTCTCGTCGGCTACGCGCTGTTGCTTCTCAAGCGCCTTGGCGAGCGCCCGGCCCTTGTCCGGGGTTGGGTCCTTCACCAGCCCGTAGATATCGCGGCCTTCATGGTCGGCAGGCAAGTGCTCGGTGATTGGCAGCCCTTCTTCGGTTACGAAGAGCAGACAGTGGCAGTACTTGAACTTCTGCATCTCATCGCAGGCACAGATCCAATCCCGGCGTTTCACTTCCTCTTCGCGCGGGAGATACCCGCCCTCGGGCCAATTACCCTTCTCATCCTTGACAGGGTAGAAGTTGCAGGGGCAGAGCGGCCGGCCGTACTTGTCGATGTTTGCCGCGAGCCCGAGGACCACGCCTTCGGTGACATACCGGTCGGGGTGGAGGTGTGTGCCCGACTTTTCCGCGAACTTCTCCGCGTAGTTCCACATCTTCTTGACAGATTCCGGCTTGGGGTCTTCCACGGTCGAGCTCCTGCTAGGTGTTCGCCAAGTATCGCCGATCGTTCGGATCTCCGCTTCGGCCGGCAGAATCGGCGCGGCGCACGTACGATTGATGGGGTGGATATGCGTTGGCGCGATCTGATGTTCGAGAACTACGCGTTCGCGCTGGGGCGCATTGCCCACCTGGGGCCGTCTGCGCGTTCGGAGCGGGTTGGGCCGTGGTTGTGCATCGATGCCGGGCTGGGCGAATCGGCGTTCAATATCGCTGTCTTCATTGGGAGACGAGGAGCGAGTGGTGGGGCGGCCCTCAAGAGTGCGCAGAACTGGTTCGACGCTCGCGGCGTGAATTCACGCTTTGACTTGAGGAGCTGGGAAGATGCGGAGCTGATAGCCGCTGCCGTTTCATCTGGCTACCAGCACTGGTGGACGGAACCCGCGCTGCTGCTGCATCCCCTGCCTGCGCAGCTCAGCCAACCTCGCGGATTCCACGCCCGGCTGGTGAAGACGCATGAGGACGCTCAGGCGTACAGCCGGCTCGAGTCGGAAGAGCAGGAGGACCAGGCGTTTCAAACGTTGATGGCGGAGACAGCGATGCGTATGCCCGGCTGTCAGCTTCTGCTCGGCGTATCGGACGGTGTCCCGGTTTCACGCTCAATGGCGATCACGACGGGTGAGATGGTCGGCGTCCATAACGTCTACGTCCCGCCGTCGCTCCGAAGGCGAGGCTTCGCTACCGGGATTACGGCCGCTGCGATTTCGGCAGGGCGGGAAGCGGGTGCGACAGCCGCCTGCCTGGAGGCGACGCAGCTCGGTTTGCCGGTCTACCTGAAGATGGGGTTCCGCCAACTTGGCGAGTACATCGTCATGGGCAAGGGTGCGCCCCCTGCTGATTAGATAGTCAGGCCGCCAAGACCCTGAACGCCGCGGACGTACTCAATCTCTCCCACGTGCCGGTAGCCGTGGCTCAGGCAGACTCCGTAGATGCCGTCCCAGAGTGACATTTCTCCGAGTGGCTTGATTGTCACCTTGCGCTGTTCGAACTCGGCCGGCGACATGCTCGCAAGATAGCCATCGGTGGCGGCCCAGACTGCCTGCTGGTACTCATGCCATTTCGCGACGTCGTGGATTTGAACCGCGTTTGCCTCGGCCTCGGTCATTCCCGTGCCCTGGTTGTTCCGCGGCAACTGGAAGGTTTCGTTGTAGCCGCCGGTCAACCAGACCGTTGGCTTTCCCTGCGCGATGAAGTTGACGATGTTGTCTTCGGTGCGGACGTAGTGCCAGAGGCTGAAAAACGCGCTCACACCACCCTCTTGGGGACGGAAGTTGAAGTGGTCAGCGGTCATGCCCTCGACGGCTTTGTCGAGGAGCGAATGCATGGACTTGAGGCTGGTGCGGAGAATTGCGTGGGGTGTCATGTGGGCTCCTTGGACCTGCTCCTGTCGATTCTAACGATCGTTGAGAGCGTCGCAACGAGCGCAGCGTTCCCGGTTCGTATTCCGTGGTTTGAGCGCACTCGAAACACGTTGCCGTAGTTGTCGACGGACCAATCGATGGTCACCCCGAAGGGTCGACGGCATCGCGCGGCGGCTACGAGGTCGATTGCCACAGTTGGTTGGAGCGGATGCCCTCGCGGGACTGAGGGTCTTGCGGAGGCTCAGTGGAGGCACCCGCCTGAAACGAGCGACAGGACGATCGCGCTTGCCCGCTGGAAAGAAGTCCTGGCTAAGAAGCGAGGTCTCGAGCAGCACGCGAGCCGTCGTCTAGGGCGTAGCCTGAGCCCCAGCGATTGACGATGTACCGCGGGTGACTGGGGTCCACTTCCAGCTTCTGGCGAAGGTACCGGATATAGAGCCGCAGGTAGTGCGTTTCGCCCGAGTACTCGTTGCCCCAAACGCGAGCAATCAACGCTTTCGATGGGATCACTTCGCCCGGGTGTTCGGCGAGGGCGGAGAGGAGACGGAACTCGGTTGGCGACAGCGGTATGGAGATGCCTGCTTTTCGAACTGTCTGACCGGCGGGGTCGATCTCGATCTCGCCGACGCGCACGGTTGGGGGCGAGTGGGAGAGGCGTTGCCTTCCGCTGTTGCTGATTCTGCGAAACAGGGCGCGCAGCCGGAGGTCGATCTCCTCTGTGGAGCAGCGGGGCCGGCAGTAGTCGTCGGCTCCTGATTCGAAGCAGCGGAGCATTTCGACCGCCGTCCCGGCGCAACCGACAACCAGGAGCGGTGCCGATGAGACAGTTCGGAGGCAGGTGACAGTCTCCGCGGGGAAGGACAGGTCTCGGCCGAGGTCGACGATGACTGCGTCCGGTTTGGATTCGGTGATTTGCCTGAGGGCCGCTGCTGGGTCGCCGCAAGCCGTCACGCGGTAGCCGAACCCCTCCAGTCCGCGAGCACGGTCGTACGAACGCTCGAGTTCGGTTGCAATGACGGCGATCTGGAGACCCACAAGAGGCGGAAGACCCGTGTATCGGTGGTCTGCGACTGGTGCGTGCATCGTCCCTCTCTTCCCGATATGGGTGCATTCGCGATGTCCGTCGGTGCGTCCACCGTCCGGCGGTCCGGGTATGCCACATCGAAGGCCCCTCGCCTCGTTGGTCCGCCGCGGGATTGCCATTCCCTCGGAAGACGTGCTGTCAGCCGCATGGCAGACGGCACCGAGTCAACTGGGCCCGTGAGAGAAACATCGGCACTCCGGCAGAGATCCGCCGAGGGCTCAAACGCTGCTCCAACAGTTGTCACCAAAGGGCCACCGCCGTCGCCCGCCGTGGTGGCGGACCCCCGGTGGTCGCTGTCCACTCAGAGCGTTAGGCCTGTGAATCTGCGGCGCGGTGTCCGGCGGGCTCGCCGCATGGTCTCTTCCTCCGCAGGTCGGCTGGTGCCGACCGTGAGAGTCCAATCCTCGAGTAGCCGAGCTTCACAACTGAGCGACAGGGCGGGCGGTGAGACTGGCCCGGTTCTCGATTCTGGTTCAACATCATGTGGTTCAGAGGGCGATTAGCTCAGTTGGTTAGAGCGTCTCGTTTACACCGAGAAGGCCGGGGGTTCGAGTCCCTCATCGCCTACCAGTCTCAGGACAATCGGCGCATGGTGACGCAAGCCGATTCGAGATCCAACGCGGCGATGCGCTGGTTGACCACCCAGCTCCGAAAGGCCGTTTCATCCCAGGCGCCGTGTCGGGTGTAGGACGAGAGGTTGGGGTACCGGTTGGCGGCCAGCCGAAGATCCATCAGTGCGCGATTGCGGGTGACTGCGTCCTGGGCGTCGCCGCCGCCGAGCGCGGCCTCCAGCCGGGCATTGCGACGTCCCAGGGCCTCGCCTGCCAGCGCGGGCGACTTGAAGTATTCGTCGAGTTCAGCGTGGGCCAGTAGCCTCGCAGCGGTGAGGGCGCCCACGCCCGGGATGCCCGGTAAGTCGTCGCTGGCATCGCCGCTTGCTGCCCGGTAGTCCAGGTAGCGTTCCCTGGGGAAAGTGATCGGCACGTCATCCGAACTGCGAGGGGACGTAACCTCGGAGAAGTTCGAGTCGTTGATAACGATCCGTTTCACCGGGGAAAAGACGGATACCCGCATATCGACGAGCTGGAGAAAGTCGCGGTCTGTTGACGCGATCCGCACCTTCGATTCCGTGGCCTGGGCTACAACCGCAGCTATGAGGTCGTCTGCCTCGGTGTTGGTCCCACGCACTACTTCGATAGGGAGCGCGCGAGCGGCCTCAATGAACTGCTCAATCCCCCGGAGGACGAAAGGTTCGTTTTCGGTGAAGCTGGAGTTGCCTTCTCTTCCGGTCTGGTATGGGGGATAGATCTCTCGGCGACGAACCGGCCGGCCCTCGTCGAAGCAGACGACGAGGCGTGACGTTTGTCCGTCAGGATCAAAGGCGAACCCAGCCTGTGCGGAAGGTGCGGGACGGCCGAGGGATGGCGGCTCGCCGTTTCGG
>JBDTVB010000172.1:0-5021 GCA_040007415.1 Anaerolineaceae bacterium | reverse complement strand
GGTCCTTAGTTAGCTCTTCGCCGTTGTGCTTGCGCGCGAAGAGCACACCTTCGCGCATCAGGTCTTCAAGCGGGACGTTGGTGGTGTAGCCGCCGTAGCTGTGGATCATGGCGAACTTCGCTTCCGGCTTGACCTGGAGGGTGTCGATGAGGGCTCTGAAGGGGACGCCTTCCCACTCGTTGTCGTACTTGCTCCAGGTTGTGACGCAGTGGATGTCGCTGATGTCGGTAGCGGTGCCGAGTGCATTGAATTCGTCCCAACTGAACGTCTTCTCTTCTTCGACGAGTCCCCAGACCTTGAATTTCCAGGTGTCGAGAGCGATCCGGGGGACGCTGCCGTAGTGCAGGACGGGCCAGCCCGTGGTGAGTTTTTGGCCGGGAGGGAGGCGGAGCTTGCCGTCCGGGCGCATCTCCTTGGTCGTCGGGGCAGTCATTTCGCGAAGTCTCCTGAGCATCAATCCACTCAAGTACCAAGCGTATGGGCAGAGGATTGTCGGGAGCAAGAAGGGTTTCTTAACGGTTTCGTACGGCTTGCCCGAAACAAGCGTTGCCATTCGCTATGATGAGCGAATGCAAGACGCATCGGCCCAAGAACTTCCCCCTCCCAGGTCACGCGTCCAGCTTCGCCCACGGGACGGCTGGTTTCTCCTGCTGACCGCAGGTGTCATTGCCCTGGACCAGGTGGCCAAGTGGTTCATCCGGCAGCGATTGGACCGTGGCGATTCGTGGGAATTTGGCGGGATCTTCGAAATCGTGCACGTGACGAACAGCGGTGCTGCCTTCGGGATCCTGCAGAACGCCGGACCGCTGCTGGTGGTCACAAGCATCATGGGGATGGCAGCGATTCTCATCTACCTCTTCAACCCTGGATTCGCGCACCCATTGATGCGCGCAGGTCTGGCGCTGATGCTTGGCGGGGCGATCGGCAACCTGGCCGACCGGGTGGCGAACGGCCGCGTGGTGGACTTTCTGAAGGTTCCGCACTGGCCCGCGTTCAACTTCGCCGATTCCGCAATCACTATCGGTGTACTCTTACTTCTATGGGCAATGCTCCAGGAACCGTCCCGACCAGCGACGTCCGAGAACTAACCGCCGAACAGCCGGGCCGCATCGACACGGTCATCGCCGCGGCCATCCCGGATCTGAGCCGGGCGCGCGTCCAACGATTGATCGCGGACGGCTTCGTTCAGGTGAATGGTGCCGTCGTTCGAAAGTCCGGCCAGGTGGCCGTCGGCGACCTGCTGTGCCTCGAATTGCCGGTCATCGACCACAGCGTCGTCTCCACGGGCCTCACACTCCGCGTGCTCTACGAGGACGAGGTGATGCTGGCGATAGACAAGCCGGCGGGCCTGGCGGTCCACGGCGCGCCGGGTGACACCGGCCCGAGCGTCGCCAACTGGTTTGTCGAGCGACTGGGCGAAGCGGCAGGCGCGTTCGATGCTGAGCGCCCGGGGATCGTGCACCGGCTGGACAAAGACACATCGGGAGTGCTGCTGCTGGCCAAGACGCCGCAGGCCCAGGCGGCACTAAGCGCCGCGTTCGAGGCGCGGACGACGAAGAAGTCGTACATCGCGATCGTCGACGGCGTTCCCAGCCGAGAGCGTGCCGTGATTGATGCCGCGATCGGACGGCACCCTGGCGACCGCACGAAGATGGCTGTGGCGAAACAAGGCCGCGACGCCCGCACCGGCTACGAGATCCTGGCCCACGACGGCGATCGTTCGCTCTTGCTGGTCCAGCCGGAGACGGGCCGCACCCACCAGATCCGCGTTCACCTGGCCGCGATCAACACGCCTGTGACATTCGACCGGACGTACGGCCGCCGGAACATCGAGGGCCGCCAACTGCTGCACGCGTGGAGGATCGTGGTGCCCCACCCCCGTGGGGGGACGCTGACCGTGACGGCGGAGTTGCCGGACGACTTCCTTGAACCGATCCGTGCCATGCGCGCCAGCGTAGCGGCCGAGCCGTACATGAAGCCTGTCCCGGCGGAGCGCAACGAGGGCGATTCGTGACGGTCCGCACGCGGTATGCCCCAAGCCCCACGGGCGACCCGCACATCGGCAACATCCGCTCGGCACTGTTCAGCTGGGCGTTCGCCCGCGCCAACGGCGGCGAATTCATCCTTCGGATCGAGGACACTGATCGGAACAGGCTGGTCGAGACCTCAGTCGAGGCGATCATGGATAGCCTGCGGTGGCTCGGGATCGACTGGGACGAAGGCCCTGACAAAGGCGGCGTCCACGGTCCCTACTTCCAATCGCAGCGGCTGCCGCTCTACCAGAAGACTGCCGCAACGCTGATTGAACTGGGGCGCGCCTACCGCTGCTTCTGCACATCCGAGCGGCTTGACGAGATGCGCGCAGCCCAATCTGCGGCGAAGAAGCCCCCCGGATACGATGGCCATTGCCGCAACATTCCGGGAGGAGAGTCTGCGCACCGGGCCGGGAATGAACGGTTCGTTATCCGCTTTCTGATGAAGAAAGAGGGCACCACGACGCTGGTCGACCAGGTGCGGGGCGAAGTCGTCTTCGAAAACGCGCTGCAGGACGACTTCGTGATGCTCAAGTCCGACGGCTACCCCACCTACCACCTCGGAGTGGTGGTGGACGATACCGAGATGGAGATCACCCACGCGATCCGCGGTGACGAGTGGATCCCGAGTGCGCCGAAGCACATCCAGCTCTACGAGGCGCTCGGCTGGAAACCGCCGGTTTGGGCGCACCTCCCGCTCATCCTCGGGCCCGACCATAAGAAGCTTTCGAAGCGCAGCGGCGATACCGCCGTGCTCGATTACTTGAAGAATGGGTACCTGCCAGAGGCGATGATCAACTTCCTTTCTCTGCTTGGCTGGTCGCTGGACGATCACACGAGCCTGATCACGGCACAAGACCTGACCGCTCATTTCGACCTCGCGAGAGTTGTGCCGAACCCCGCGGTCTTCGATATCGACCGGCTGAATTTTCTCAACGGGCACTACATTCGCGAGATGGACGAGTCCCGCTGGATCGAGACGATCTCCGCATGGTGCGAGTCCGGACTACCGGCTTCGGTGAGTCGCCCGCTCGATGCCGACCTGATCACTGCGGTGGCGCCGCTGCTCAAGGAGCGCGTCGCGCACCTCGACGAAATTGCCCCGCTGGTGGGCTTTCTGTTCGGTTTTGAAGCGCCTGAGTACACGCCGAAACTGCTGGCAGAGAAGCTTGGTGGGGATATGGCGGAAGCGCTACGCGTGCTGGACGCTGGCCTGCACGCGCTGGACGGGGTGCCCGCCGACGCCTGGTCCAAACAGGCAGTGGAGGACGCGATTCGCAGCATGGAAGAAGCGCTCGGTGCGAAACTGCGGAAGTTCGTCTCAGTCCTCTACGTGGCGACTATGGGGCGCGCGCAAGGAATCCCGCTATTCGACTCGCTTGGGCTGTTGGGGCGGGAACGCACGCTTCAGCGACTGCGGACGGCGCGCGCCAACGCCGAGCACGCGCACTAAGGGTGCGCCCCAACTGGAGCATATCGCAGGCGCTGTGATAGCCTTTGCTCCTCGCTGGGGACTCGTCTAATGGTAGGACAGCAGTTTCTGGAACTGTATGTGAGGGTTCGACTCCTTCGTCCCCAGCCAGCACCGCCCCGGCCTCGCTGAGCGCACCCGGCTACTTCATCTCGCCCCAGTTGCGACCCTGCTTGATGTCTACCTTTAGTGGGACGTTCATCTCGATGCTCGCGGGCATGAGGCGAAGGGCGATATCGCGGATCGTGTCGCGTTCATCAGCCGGGCATTCGAAGATCAGTTCGTCGTGCACTTGCAGGATCATCCGGCTCTTGAGGTCTCGTTCGCGCATCTCGGCATCGATGCGGATCATCGCGACCTTGATGATGTCGGCGGCTGTCCCCTGGATCGGCATGTTGATTGCTTCGCGTTCGGCAGCGCTGCGCACCTGGAAGTTGGTGCTGCGGATAGCGGGGAGGTAGCGGCGGCGCCCGAAGAGCGTGGCCGCGTAGCCCGTTTCGTGGGTGAACGCCAGCGTCTTCTTCTGCCACTCCGCGATCCCCGGGAAGTTCTTGTAGTACCCAGCGATGAACGCCTCGGATTCTTCGCGAGACATCCCGGTGCGGCTGCTGAGGCCGAATTCCCCCATGCCGTAGGCGATGCCGAAGTTCACCATCTTGGCCGTGTCGCGCATTTGGCGGGTGACGTCTTCCGGGAGGACTCCGTAAACGGTGGCGGCGGTTGCCTTGTGGATATCCTGGTCGGCCAGAAAGGCATCGATCAGGCCGCGGTCGCCGGTCACTTCGGCGAGCACTCGCAGTTCTATCTGAGAGTAGTCGGCTGCGACGAACCACGGGTCTTCGAAATACGACGCGACGAATGCGCGCCGGATATCGCGACCCTGGTCCGTGCGGACTGGGATGTTCTGGAGGTTTGGGTTCGTGCTGCTGAGGCGGCCCGTCGAGGCGATGGTTTGTTGGAAATCGGTATGAATGCGGCCGTCTTCGGCGAGCGTCAGCGGCAGCGAGTCTGTGTAGGTGGACTTCAGCTTCGTTAGGCCGCGGTATTCGAAGATCAGGTCGATGATCGGCGTAATCGGCCTGAGGGCCTCAAGCGCTCGCTGGTCGGTGCTGTACCCCTGAGTGGTCTTGCGACTCTTGGGCAGGCCCATCTCCTTGAAGAGGATGTCGCTCAACTGCTGGGGGCTACCGATGTTGAATTCGTGCCCAACGAGGGCATAGATTTCGCGCTCGGCACGATCGATCTCGATGGCCATCGCCTTGGAAAGGTCGTGCAGGACCTCCACATCGACGGCTATTCCGACGCGCTCCATGCGGTACAGCACGGGAACGAGGGGTAGTTCCATGTCCGCGAAGAGGGGCCATTGGCCGCGTTCTTTCAACTGCTCTTCGAGCTGGGGCCGGATGCGCAGGAGCATTTCAGCCTGCTGGCAGGCATATTCGGCCACCTTCTGCACATCAACCTGTGCGAGCGAGACGGCTTTGCGGCCCGTTCCGGTGAGTGCGTCCAGCCCGACG
>JBDTVB010000171.1:0-5025 GCA_040007415.1 Anaerolineaceae bacterium | reverse complement strand
CGCTCTTTAACAAGCAACTCCCGATCGCTCTGCAACTTATGTCCACTTCGCTGCGTTCTGGTTTCGGCATCATGGAGTCGGTGATGACCGTGGGCCGGGAGATGGACGAACCGATCGCGGGCGAATTCTCGCGGATCATCGAGCAAGCGCGCATCGGCGGTTCATTCGAGACCGGCCTGGACGACATGGTGAGGCGCGTCGAAAGCCGCGACCTGCGCATCGTGGCACGGGCGTTGGAGATTCACCGCAAGGTGGGCGGAGACCTCGCGGCGATCCTCGACAGCGTCGCCTCGACCATGCGCGAACGCGAAGCGCTACGCGGGCATATCGTTGCGCTGACCGCTCAGCAGCGGCTCGGCGGCGTGATCGTCGGGTTGCTCCCCCTCTGGGTGCTGGCATTTTTTTCTGTCACCAATCCAGACTTCATTTCGCCGCTCTGGACAGAGTCAACGGGCCGCATTCTGCTCGGCCTCGGCGCCGGCATGGAAGCCGTCGCATTCTTCGTGATGAGCCGCATTATGGCGATTGAGGTTTAGGGCGATGGAACTGATAGCAGCCTTGGCCGCGGCCCTGCTGGTATTTGTGCTTGTGTTCACGTTGGTCACTCCGAGTCGGCCAACCAGTATGACGACCCGCCTCGACCGCCTGGAGCGAGGCGATCGCAGTGACCGCGAATCGCAGCTCGCAACCCCGTTCGCGACGCGTGTGACGAAGCCGATCCTCGGGAAAGTGAGGCGTGGTGCTGGTTCCGTGCTTCCAACGTCCGTCGTCTCGGCGATCGAGCGACGCATCCTCGTCGCGGGTGACCCGATCAGCCTGCACGCCTTCTTGACGGTGCAATTGGTCTTCGTTGGCGGCGCTCTGTTCCTTTGGTTCGTTGCACTGTCTTCGGGGCCGAGCGGGATTCAACTCGTGATCGCATTGGTTGGTCCGCCGGCGCTGATGCTGCTGCCGCTATGGTGGCTGCGACTGCGTGTCCTGGGTCGCCAGAAGCTGTTGGTGAAGGCGCTGCCGGATGCCGTCGATCTGATCGTAACTACGGTTGAGGCAGGTCTCGCGATCGATGCTGCACTTGCCGAAGTAGGACGCGAAACCGACGGCCCCCTGGGTGAAGAACTTCGCCTAACGGTACGCGAGACGACCCTGGGGCGAAGTCGCCGGGACGCGTTGGAACGGTTGATCGAACGCACCCAGGTACCGGAACTCAAGACCTTTGTGCAATCGCTCATCCAGGCCGAGCAATCGGGGATCCCCATCGGTCAGGTTCTGCGGACGCAGGCGGATCAGGTACGGCTGAAGAAGCGTCAGCGCGCCGAGGCGCAGGCCCAACGCGCGCCCGTGAAGATGGTCGTCGTGCTGGTCACACTCGTCCTGCCCTCGATGCTGCTGCTGGTGATGGGTCCCGCCATCATGCGGATGGCCGAACAGCTGTAGCGCGAAGCCTACGCCGCTTCACGCCTCTCGTACTTTTCAAGACGGAAGGCCACAACCTTCGTCGCTCGCTGTTGGTCGTGCGCGGCGAACGATCGCTTTGTCCTCCTCATCTGAAGCACAGTGAAAGGAAGCAGCATCGGTAAGTAAAGGAGGGGCGACTGCATATTCCCGGTCACGCTGGCGGCGACCGCCGCACCTTCCGCTCCGGCGAAGATGGCCGCGATGAGCAACCAATCGAGCTTGGACTGTTTCTCCACAGGGACCTGCCTGCCTAGCCGCACGTTCAGCGCTGTTTGGCCGAACGAAGCTACAGTCCGGGTGGCAGCGAGCGGGATCATGAAGATTCCGAGCCATCCCATGGCGAAGATCACGACCCACAGGGTGACGAGCGACGCGACGCGGCAGTGAGCCGAATAGCGCCAGTTCCAATGGGATTCCAGTAGGCGAAGCCGGTATGTCATGGTTACGTAGTCGGCAGGGCAGCTGGTTCGCCGTACCCCCGTTTCGCGGGGCGCCCTGATCGGGACGTTCAGGTCGGGACTGGCCCGGCTTAAGCGCGCTGACACACGGGAGGAGAACAGAGTAGTGGAGTCCATCGGACCACAGCAACGATTGGCGGTCGGGTGGCGACGCGAACAGATCACGGTCATCCATCAGGCAGTTCCCAACCGGCTCCGCACCGGGGGAGGGTGAGAGTCGGCGTCGAGCGTAGGATTGACCGCCGCAGTGGGAGCGTGAATAGTCACGCACAAGCTTGGGACAGCGGGGGGAACGGTTGACGATCATTTCGGTTCATTCGTTCCGCGGTGGATCTGGCAAATCGAACACCGTAGCGAACCTCGCCGTGCTGATTGCGCAGCGGGGACAGCGGGTGGGCGTGGTCGATACGGATATCCAGTCACCCGGGATTCACGTCCTCTTCGGGCTCCGAGCGGAAGACATCTCTGCCTCCCTCAACGACTACCTCTGGGGGCGAACGGAAATTACTGAGTGCGCAAGGCAGGTGTTCGAGGGCGAATCCGGCGGTGCCGTCTTCCTTGTCCCGGCGAGTATGAAGGCGAACGAAATCGTTCAAGTCCTGCGCCAAGGGTACGACATTCGGCGCTTGCCAGAAGCGTTTTCGGAGCTGGCCCAGGCCCTGAAGCTGGACGTGATCTTCATCGATACCCACCCCGGCTTGAACGAAGAGGCACTGCTGGTGCTTGCGGTGTCGTCGACGGTGGTGATCGTCCTTCGGCCAGATGAACAGGACTACGAGGGAACAGCCACTGCGGTGGAGGTAGCACGTTCGCTGGAGGTGCCGCGGATCATGCTCATCCTAAATCAGGCACCTGCTTCGCTTGACGCGGCGGGGGCGCGTGTCAGTCTCCAGAAGACCTTCAACTGTGAAGTCGCAGCGATCCTCTATCACAGTGACCGAATGATGGAACTGGCCAGTCGCGAGGTATTCGCCCGCAAGTACCCTTCGGATCCGATCACACTCGCCCTTGAGGCGGTGGTCGATGAACTGATGAAGGCCAACCCTGCGCACGTTCCAGAACCCGGAGTGGGCAATGGCTGAGTCAAATTTTCTCTCGCGTGACGAGGTCTTGAGCGGACGCTTCTCCATCGAGCGGCGCGCCACCGGTGTGCTCAGTCACATCGAAGCACGCGTTGCCCACATGCGAAGTGAGACGCGGGAAGCGGTAAAGGCCCTCTACAACGGGACCGAAACCGAGTTCATTCGCACGTTCGGTGACGACTACGTGCGGACGCTAAAGATGAGCGCGCAATTCGCCCACGCGCCTTCGCTGGCGGATATCGAGCGGTTCGGCCGGCACTGGAAATCACTCGTACCGCTTGAGGCGGAAGTGCAGGCAGCGCTGATCCAGGCGCTGGCCACGCGCTACGGCGCCTCACCTTGGCAGGCACCGGTCACCCTGGAATCGGCGGGCTACGGGGGGAGAGCCGTGGCCGAAGCGTTCAAGAACATGTATGGGAAACCGCTCGACGATTCGGCCTTCCCCACGACCATCGCGCCCCAACCAGTCCAAGAACCAGACGCTGACCCGGAGGCAGCGGCGCTCGCCGGTGCTGAAGCAGCGCTTGAATGGCTGAGCGTCCCGGCCGGCACCGTGCTGGTCAACGAGGGCGACCAGTCGGACTACCTCTATTTCGTTGTGAGCGGCCGATTTCGCATAACGACGGAAAGCGGTGCGGAGCAACGATTCATCGCCGACAGTGGCCAGGGCCAACTGATTGGGGAGATCGGCGTGCTCACCGGGGAGCCACGAACCGCCAGGGTGACCGCCATGCGCGATAGCGAGGTGATTCGACTCCCACAGGAGGAGGTGCTGCGGCTGACCTACCAATCGCCGCGTATGCTGCTCCGGATCAACCACATTCTTGCACGCCGGTTGCGGGTGGAACTGACGAATACGCCGAGGGTTCCATCGCCGAGGATGACTATCTCAGTTGTCAACATCTCGCCAGGGACAGACATCCGGGAACTCACGCACGGCTTGGTGCGTGAACTGGAGCGGCTGGGCCCGGTGGCGCACATCAGCAGGGAACGTGCTGAACTCGAATTCCCGCGACTGAGTTCTCGCTCAGCTCCGATCGATCCATCCTCAGATTCTGAACTCCTGGCATGGCTGAGTGAACAGGAATCGCGCCACTACTTCGTGGTCTATGAAGCGATGAGTGAACCGGGACAGTGGACGGATCTGTGCATTCGCCAGGCTGACCGAATCGCCCTCGTCGCTGACGCAACGGCGTCGCCCAGTGTCACTCCGACGGAGCAGAGGATCGCCGAACTGAACGCGACGGCGCGGCTGGAACTCCTCCTCCTGCATCGTTCGAACACGCAGCGGCCGCAGGAAACGGCCCGTTGGCTGAAGCTTCGAAATGTGACAGCGCACCATAACGTTGTGGCCAGCGACGGCTCGCACGTCGCGCGATTGGCACGGAGGCTCTCGGGCAACGCGATTGGATTGGTGTTCGGCGGCGGAGGGGCGCGAGGCTATGTCCACGTTGGCGCGTGGCGCGCCTTTGAAGAGGCGGAGCTCCCGGTAGACATCATCGGAGGCACCAGCGTGGGCGCGATCATGGCTTCGGGCGTGGCCATGGATCGAACGCCAGATGAGATGGAACGGCTCGGCCAACTGTTCGCCGAGGCCAGGCTGAAGGACGTCACTCTGCCGTTGATTTCGTTCTTTCGTTCGCGGGAGATCAGCCGCCTTTTGCGCGAGCACACCGAAAATGCGCGCATTGAAGACCTCTGGCGGACTTTCTTTTGTGTCTCCACCTCTCTCGGCCGTGCCGAGCCAGTGATCCACAGGCGCGGGCCGCTCTGGCTCGCGGCGCGGGCAAGCTCTGCGATCCCCGGGCTCTTCTCGCCCGTACCTACCGCGGATGGGGACGTGTTGGTGGACGGCGGCGTGATGAACAACGTGCCGGTGGATGTCATGCGTGCGCTGTGCGAGCGGGGACCGGTGATTGCCCTCAATCTGAACGCCCGCGCCGAACAGGCCGACAGGTACAACTTCGGTACATCGGTTTCCGGCTGGCAGGTGCTGGCGAGCCGGATCAATCCCTTCGTAAAGACCATCC
>JBDTVB010000170.1:0-5028 GCA_040007415.1 Anaerolineaceae bacterium | reverse complement strand
CTACATCAAGGACGAATCGCTCTGGGCCTGCCGAACCTGCGGCGCCTGTGTTCAGGAATGCCCAGTGATGATTGAGCACGTCCCTTCGATCGTCGACATGCGGCGCTACCTGACCATGGAGCAGGCACGCGTGCCCGCTACCGCCCAGGCCGCCCTCCAGAACATCGAGCAGCGCGGCCACCCGTGGCGCGGCACACAGCTCACGCGTGAGACCTGGATCGAACAGCTCCAACGCGAAGGCATCAATGTGCCGATCTTTGATGGCACCCAGGAGTACCTCTACTGGGTGGGCTGCTCGGGCGCACTCGTCGAGCGCAACGTCCCGATCACCCAGTCGGTGGTGAAGCTGCTCATCGAATCGGGCACCAGCTTCGGCGTACTCGGGCAAACCGAGACGTGCAGCGGCGACCCGGCGCGCCGCCTGGGGAACGAATTCCTCTACGCCACGCTCGCCGAAGGCAACACCGCTACCTTCAACGAAATCGGCGTACGCCGCGTGATTACCGCCTGCCCGCACTGCTTCAACACCTTCAAGAACGAATATCCCGACTTTGGCGGCAAGTACGAAGTGACGCACCACGCTGACTTCCTGCAGTCCCTCATCGCCAGGGGCACGCTGAAGCCCAAAGAGATGAACGGCCAGACTGTAACCTTCCACGACTCCTGCTACCTCGGGCGCGGCAACGGTATCTACGACGCGCCTCGTCAGGTGCTCGAATCGATCCCCGGCGTGAACCTCGTGGAGATGCCGCGCAACCGCGAAAACGGCATGTGCTGTGGCGCGGGCGGCGGCAACATGTGGCAGGAGGAAACCGGCACGCGCGTCAACCACCTGCGCGCCGCAGAAGCGGCAAATACTGGCGCCAGCATTGTCGCCACTGCCTGTCCGTTCTGCATCCAGATGTTTGACGACGGTGTCCCCGCTGTTCAGCCGGATGAAGAGAAGCGCTCGATCCGCGCCTACGACATCGCCGAACTGCTCGAAGTAAGCGTGAAACCGGCCGCGATGGCGATGCAGGACGGCGGCGTGATGATTCCCCCCGGCGTGGGGTAGACAGGCCGGGTAGGAATTCATACTCTCGAAGTATGAAAGCTGTGGTTTCCGAAAAGGGTCAGGTTACGATCCCGAAGAGCTTGCGTGATCGTCTGGGCATTCGTCCCGGTCAGGTGCTCGACTTCGAGGCGGATCACGGGAAGCTTGTAGGCGTCAAACTCGAAGAAATCGACCCAATCGACGCCATGTTCGGCGCATTTCCGTTCGAAAAGCCCACTGATGAATTTATGGATGAGATCCGGGGACCAGTAGACCTCCCGTGATCACAGCGATCGATACCAACGTGCTCGTCGATCTCCTTCAAGCGGATCCCACGTTTGGACAGCTTTCCCGGATTGCCGTGAAGCGGTGTCGTGACCAGGGTGCGCTGACGGCATGCGAGGTGGTGTGGGCTGAAACCGCGACGGGAGCAGGGTCGCCCGCCGACGTGCGGCGAGCGTTGTCGAATGCCAGAATCTCGTTCAGCGCAATGAATCCAGATGCCGCTGAACTCGCTGGCGGCAGGTGGCGCGACTACCGGCGCAACGGCGGCTCGCGGACGCGCTTGGTGGCCGACTTCCTCATTGGCGCTCACGCGCTCGTCCAGGCCGATCGGCTGCTTACGCGTGATCATGGCTTCTTTCGGGCCTACTTCCCAGATCTCGTCATAATCGATCCGACGGCGGACTAAGGCTTTTCGCCCGCCCCGGATTCCGGCGTTCACCCCCCAAATCCGCTAACATCCCCACCATGGCAGCGTCCCCCGCATCCCAGGTCGATCTCGCCGATCAGGAGTCGGCGGTGAACCCCACTCGCTACTTCGCCGAGGCGCGTGCCGCCAACGGCCCGGTGCAGTGGAGCGACGCCCAGCGCGGCTGGATGATCATCTCGCACAGCGAGGTTGAAGAGGCCTTTCGCGAGGCCGAAACGCTCTCCGCTGATCGCGTTGCGCCGCTCGAGCGCGTCGCCCACAATCGCCCAGAAGCGTTTCAGCGGGTCGTGGAGCTGCTCCGCGGCTGGATGATCTTCCGCGATCCACCAACGCACACCCGGCTACGCGAACCGGTTAAAGCCGCCTTCACTCCCCGGCGCGTCGCTTCGTTCGAGCAGCGCATCCAGGAGATCGTGGACGAGGTGCTGAACGGCATCCCGGATGGCGAGGCCGACCTCCGCGAAGAGTTCGCCGCCACTATCCCTGGGCACGTCATCGCCGCGATTCTCGGGGTTGACCGCAAGGATCGCCAGCAGTTCCAGAGCTGGTCCCGGGATCTCGCGCACATCGTCTTCTCGACGTCGCCTGGAACGATCCCCGAGGGCTCTGTCGCGCGCTCCACGGCCGGCTTCACCTCGTTCTTCTCCGGGCTGATCGACCGCGAACGTGCTCAGCCTTCCGGCACCATCCTCTCCGCCATCGCCAACATGGAGACCAGCAGCCTCGATCACATGGAGCTGATAGGCGCCTGCACGCTGATCCTCTTCGCAGGCCACGAGACCACCTCGACGCTGCTCAATACGGCGGTTGGTACGCTCCTTGAACGCCCGCAGCTTCTCGCGTGGTTGCGTCAGCATCCGGAAGCGTACCCCACGATCGTCGACGAGTTCCTGCGCACGCAGGGCCCCGCCCGCTCCATGGTTCGCAAGGTGGCCGTTGCACATGAACGCGGCGGAAAACAGCTTGAACCCGGCCAGACTGTCTACATCTGCATCGGAGCGGCTAACCACGATGAGGCCGCATTCGAAAACCCCGACACGTTTGACCCGTTGCGTGACCCGAATCCGCACTTCGGCTTTGGCTGGGGCCTGCACTTCTGCATTGGTGCGCCGCTGGCGCGGCTCGAGGCGGGGATCGCGCTGCGCAGCTTCGTGGAGCGGTTCCCCGTGCTCGAACCGGTGGGCACGGTCGCGCCACTCAAAGGGAGCATCCTCGGGTGCGGGCGGGACGCGGTCATCGCGCGGCTCGGGCGTTAGGCCGTCAGGCGGCGATTGGCTCGAACTCGGCGGCTCGTCCCGTGCGGTAGATCCGCCGTAACTGCGGCGTGAAGAGGCTGACGCCCGTGATCAGGACAAACACGAGCCCCGGGATCATGAAGAGCATTGGTGCGCCCGTCCGGTCGGCCAGCGTGCCGAATCCCAGATTCATGACCGCCATGATGCCGCCCGCGAACATCAGGTAGAGGCTCATCACGCGCCCACGCACTGCGTCCGGCACCACCTCCTGGAGCAGTACGGCGCTGAGCGCCATGAACATGGCCTGCGATGAGCCCATCAAGATGGCGCCCACTGCCGCCGGGGCGAGGCTCATGGCCATCGCCATCACGAGCGGCGAAAGGCCACTGGCGAGCGCCGTTGCGAGGAGCAGCGGTCCGCGCCTGGAGCCGGTCGTCATCGCCAGCACGAATGTGCCGATCAGGGCGCCGATTCCCACCCCAAGGGTCATCAGCGTGAAACCGCCGGATGGGCTGTGCAGCTCGGTCTCCGCGAAGCCAGGGAGCATTGCATCGAAGGACATAGTCAGCGAACAGTGCGCAAAGACCAGCGCGAAGAGCGCCAGTACCGCCGGTGTGGCGCGAATATACGCCAGCCCGGCGCGCAGATTTTCGGCCACGTCGCCCAGGCTGACGATTCCCCCACGGGACGAGGTCTTCACCTGCCGAACCGAGGTGAAGGCGAGCAGGGCGAAGATCGCTGAGACGGCGTACGCGCCCTCCACTCCCACGGTTGCGAGAAGTGGGCCAGCGAGCAACGGCCCTACCGCCCGAGAACCTTGCTGGCTCATGCTCGTCAGGGCTACCGCATTGGCGAGGTCCCTGGCTGGAACAACGTTCGCGAGCAGTGACTGGTCAGCCGGGATCTCAACGGCGCGGATGATGCCCTGCGCGAATGCCATCGCCACCACCATCCAGACCTCGAGCACGTCGGTGAAGGCGAGCAGGAAGAGCCCGGCCGTGACCGCGAAGGTGGCCACCCGCGTAGCCCGGACCAGGAAGCGCCGCTCCAGCCGATCGGCGACCATCCCACCAAGTGGCGCAACCAGGTACGGCGACATCGAAGCAAATGTGGAAACGCCCACCCAGAACGACGAATTGCTGATCTTGTAGACGATCCAGGCGTTACCGAGGAGGAGCGTCCAGAGCGAGATGCTCGAACAGGCGCCGCCGCCCCAGAGCGCGCGAAAGTCTCGGTGACGCGTGGCCGGAAGGCGAACGAGCAGGCGGTCAAGCATTCCAGCCGAGTCTACGGCAGAGGTCGCGTTGCGGCTCTACGCTCCGCGCGTGTGCAACTGTTTGCCGCCCGTACTGACATCGCTGTCAGACAGCGAGCGTTCATAGGCCCCAAGGACCGAAAGGAGCAGGTCTTCAAGGCGCGCCCGCGTCCACTGCCCGTTGCGCCGCTCAGGCCCGGCAGCTACGACGCCTCCTCCGTTTCCGCTCGAACCGACGGAGACGGAGATGAACCAACGTGATCCGCCCATGCGCCGCCGTTCAGTGAGGGCGAAGGCGAGCGTAAATGCGTCTCCCAGAAAGGCCGAAAACGACGGGCCATAGGGGTCCCGCGTTGGGGCCGGTCCGAGCGATATGTGGACCGCTTCGCCATAAACCCGTTGAACCTCGTCTACTGCCTCCGCCGCCCACTCGTGGAGCGTGTTCAGCAGCCGGAATTGCGACTCAAAGTCGTGAGCGCTGGCGATGCCCTTCATCTGGCGCCGCTCGTTCCACGAATCGTGTAGGTTCTGGACGCGTTGGCTGAACGGTTCACCACTCATGATGCGAACACCATCTCTGAACTAGCGAGGCAGGAGGGGCCGAACCTTCACTGGCCACCGGCCACGTAGGACGGCACAAACGCCCCCTCCTCCCCTGTGGCCTGCCGGGCAGGGGTAGGGGTCAGACTTCTATATCTTGACTATTTCCTCTTGGCCTATTAGAAGGCCATCTCATGGCACGCAGACCGCGACTGTTCGCTGCAGATCTTCTTTATCATGTCATTGTCCGCGG
>JBDTVB010000169.1:0-5033 GCA_040007415.1 Anaerolineaceae bacterium | reverse complement strand
TTGAAGGCCTCGAAGTAGTCGTGAGGATATTCGCCGGTTTCGTCCAGCTCCTTGGCGCGCGGCGCCACCACCTCCTTGGCAATGCGGCGGGCGGTGGCCTTGATCAGGCGGTTCTCTTCGGAAAGTTCGAAATCCATGGCGTCTACCCCGGTCCTTCAGTGTGAGGCCACAGTGTAGAGGATAGAGGCGAGACGTTAGAGGGTAGCCGAGAGACTGCACCAGACCGGGCGGTCTCCGCACGGGGCACGAAGGTAAGGGTTTCCCCCGATCTTCCGAAATGCCCGGTAAATGATCAGCGCGCTTACGCACGGACAGCTGCCAAACCTGATACGTTCAACTGGAGCGATGTCTATTCGTTCATCCCAGGACGTGAGCGACCCAACGTTCCCCTTCTGTTCACATTGGCCCCCTCGGCAGGGCGCCTGCGATTGCCGTTAATGAGGATGAGGTAGCACTAGAGTTGGTGGTGGACACGGTTCGCAACTTGACCTTTGAGCGCACGCTTTACTACAGCACCAGGCTGGTGGCGCAGTTGGCGCAGAACCTGTTGCTGGCGGCACTCTTTGTGCTCGCCGGGACGAGTTCGCACGCGGCCCTCGGTCTGAGCAGCATCTTTGTAGCGATGCTCGTCCCCGCATTGCTGTTTGGCCTGCTCGGCGGTGCCATCGTGGACCGCATCGGCCCCGCACGCGGGCTGGCGTTGGGCGCAACGTTGCGTTTCGCAGTAGTCGCGTTGGCCGCGGCCTTCCTTCACGGCCCCAGCGTGGTCTGGATAATCGCCTTTGCCTATTCCGCCGTCTCACAGATCTTCAGCCCGGCGGAGATGGCTCTCGTCCGTACCCTGCGCGAGGACCGGCCGGGGCAGGCGCACTCGCTGCTTGTCGCCCTCCAGTATGTCGGCCAGGGACTCGGATTCGCGGTTATTGCGCCCGCACTCTGGTACATCGGCGGCGCAAACGCCATGCTCGGCGGGGCAGCGATTGGCTTCCTCGCCTTGACCACGATCACGCTCGTCCTCGCCAGCCGACTTCGAAACAGCGCGGCGGCGCAGGCAATTCCCGCGCACTCCGCCTTCAGCTTCAAGGACACCGTCGGCTTCTTTCGCGGCGAAGCGCTCGCTCGGGACGCGGTGACCGTTCTCGCCGTCAAGGCGATGGTGGCGCAGGGCATTGTTGTAGCGCTTCCGCTCTACCTCAGCCACGACATGGGGCTCGGCCGCTCGGCGCTCATCTACCTTCTGCTTCCGGGCATCGCAGGCATGGCCGCAGGACTGGTTTGGGCCGCGCCAGCAGTCACGAAAGCGCGGGCCGCGTGGTTCATGCGCGCCGGCCTGGTGGGGCTCACGGTAGGAGTCTTTGCGCTCGCCGCCCTCGATTACGGCCTCATCGCGGTATTCGAATACAGCCGCGTTGAGGTCTTGGTCCACTTTGACGTCTCAATGAATACCACCTTCGTAGTGGCGTTGCCGGTTGCCTTCCTGATCGGGCTCTGCCTGAGTCTCAGCCAGGTAGCTGCGCGCGTCGCACTCACGGAAACCGCGCCGCTCGGGCAGCAGGCCCGCGTCTTTGCGGTGCAGGGCACGCTGACTGAATCGCTCATCGTCCTGCCCTTGCTGCTGATGGGTGTCGGCGCGCAGTACGCTGGTGCCCGCCCGACGCTGGCCGCGATCGGCCTGCTCGGCGCGCTCGCGTTCCTGGTCATCCACCACCCGCGGTTCCGGCCGGCGCCGCGCTTCGAACCGCAATTGGTGCTCTCGCCAGTGCTGGTGCCCATCGAGGACTGACCGGGCTTGGGGCTTGAGCCGCACCCGCAGGACCGACTGTCCACCAACCAAGAGCTGCAACGCTCTTCCCCGCGGCCGGAACCAAGCGCTGTTGCCGATGCCCGGCCGTCGGGTGCTAGCCATCTTTCAAAGACGTCGTTCAACGACCGATTGGCTACGGGGCGCGCGCCGCACCGGACGGTTCGGCCTGCTGGAAGAGCGGCTTTGCGGCGTTCTCCGCCGCTTTGAATGCCGGGCCGGGGTAGATGCCAATGAACAGCACACCGAGCATCAGCCCGGCGCTGAGCACCCACATCACAGGGCTGATCTTGAACCGCGTCATGCCGGCCACAGGATCGAACAGGTACATCTGGCGGATGACCATCAGGTAGTAGTACAGGCTGATGAAACTGTTGAGCACCGCGAGGCCGACCAACCAGAGTAGCTCATCGGTGGTTGCACCCTGGAAGAGGAAGACCTTTGTGGCGAAGCCCGCGAAGAACGGCAGGCCGGCGAACGAGAAGAGCGACACCGTGATGACGACCGCGAGGAACGGCTGCGTTTCTGCCAGCCCCCGGAGTCCTTCGACCGTGTCCTTGCCAGTCTTGTTGTAGTACGTCGTGAGGGCCGCGAACAGCGCCAGCGTCGAGACGACGTAGCCGATGAGGTGGATGAGGAGGCCGCTGGTAGCGTTGAGCCCGACGGTTTGATCGCCGTAACCGATCGCGGCGATCGTGATCAGCATGTAGCCGACCTGGCCGATCGAACTGTAGGCGACCAGCCGCTTGAGGTTCGTCTGCTGAATAGCGATCAGGTTGCCAGCGGTCATGGTCACTGCCGCGAGGAGAGCGAACGCCCAGCGCCACTCCGCGGCATCGACCACGAAGGCGACGCTGAAGAGTCGGAGGATGAGCGCGAATCCCGCCGCCTTCGAGAGGGTCGAGAGGAAGGCAGTGATAGGCATGGGCGCGCCTTCGTAGGCATCCGGCGCCCACATATGGAACGGCGCCGCCGAGACCTTGAAGCCGACCCCCGCCAGGATCAGCACGAACGCAACGACGATGCCCGCATCAGTGCTGCTGCCCCGTGCCGCGAGTCCGGCTGAAATACCATCGTACGTAGTGCTGCCGGTGAGCCCGTAGAGCAGACTCATGCCGTAGAGGAACATCGCGCTCGAAAAGGCGCCGAGGAGGATGTACTTCAAGGCCGCTTCGCTGCTGCGCGCATCGCGCTTGAGATAACCAACGAGGATGTAGAGGCAGAAGCTCAGCAGTTCAAGCGAGATGTAGGCCGTGATCAGCTCGCGCGCAGCGGCCATGTAGACGGTTGCGCAGCCTGCTATCAGGAGAAGGCCGTAGTACTCCGCCGCCGCTTTCGTCCTCCCGCGCATGTAGCTCGCCGACATGATGGAAACGGCCGCCACGATTCCCGCCGCGAGCAGGCGGAAGTACGTTGTGAAGTTGTCGGATTCGATGAGGCCCTGGAACGACTGGGGCGTCTTGCCGATGAAGAAGAGGGCGGAGATGCCCCAGACCAACGCCCCGAGCGCCGTCAGGTAAGCGAGGCCATCACGCCGCACGCGCGGGAAGAACAGTTCGACGGCGATGACCAGGATCGCCCAGCCGGCCGCAATGTATTCAGGAATGAAGATCGTGTAGTCGCGCATGCTAGCCGATGACCCCCGGGATAGCTGCTACCGTCTGGCCGATGCGATCCGTGAACGGCGCCCACCAGACGCCCATCAGGACGATCGAGGCGATCAAGAGTCCGCCGGCCATCGTCTCCAATGGCGTCAGGTCCTTCAGATCCTTCCAGCGGATGTTGAACGGCCCGAAGAAGACGATCGCGAACATGCGCAGCATGTAGCCCGCGGCCAGGGCGGCTGCAACGATGGCGAGCGCGCCGAAGACCGGGTAGGCGCGGAAGGTGCCGACGAAGATGTGGAACTCGGCGGTGAACCCGGAGAGGCCGGGCAGGCCGACGTTCGCCAGTCCGGCGATGGTGTAGAAGACCACCCACACGGGCATCACCTTCGTGATGCCGCCGAAATCCTTGAGGTCGCGAGTGTGGGCCTGGTCGTAAAGCGCGCCAATCAGAAGGAAGACGAGGGCCGTCATGACGCCGTGGCTGAACATCTGCAGAACAGCGCCGGTGACGCCGATCTGGTTCATGGTCGCCAGGCCCATGAGCACGTAGCCCATGTGGCTGACGGAGCTGTAGCCGGAGATCAGTTTGAAGTCGCGCTGGGTGAGCGCCGCGGTCGCACCGTAGAGCGCCCCGATGACGCCAAGAACCATCAGCCCGGGCATCCAGAACTCGGCGCCCACCGGCAGCATCTGGATGCCGAGGCGGATGATGCCGAACGCGCCGAGCTTCATCAGCACGCCCGCGTGGACCATCGAAACAGCGGTCGGCGCGGCCATGTGGCCGTCTGGCGACCACGTATGGAACGGCCAGAGCGCCGCCAACACGCCGCAGCCGATGCAGATCATCGGGAAGAAGACCTTCTGAAAAGTCGGGCTGAGCGTGCCATCATTGCCAGCGGCGAAGAGACGTTGCATATCGAACGTGCCCAGGTTGGCTTCGTGGAAGACCGCGAAGATGCCAATCCAGATCAGCACGGAGCCGCCGACCAGCATCATCGTCAGCTTGAGCGCGCCGTACTCTTTGCGGGTTGAGCCCCAGACACCGATCAGGAGGTAGAGCGGCATGACAGCCAGTTCGTAGAAAAAGAAGAAGAAGAAGAGATCGAAACTGAAGAAGGTCCCGTACACCCCGGCGAGCAGGGTGAAGTAGAGGATGAAGAAGTCCTTCGGGCGGTAGTTGAGCTTCCAGCTGGTGATCGTCCCGGCAAAGGCGACGATGCCCGTTAGCAGTGCCATCGGCGCGGATATGCCGTCTACAGCGAGATGGAGCGTGATCCCATCCTTGCCGAGGAAGGCAGTGTTCTCCACCCACACCCATTTGAGCGTCATCTGGATCTTCTCGCCGTCCACCTGGTAGGCGACGAAGATGTAGATCGAGAGCCCCAGCATGACGGCCGCAAAGAACGCCGAGACGTAGCGGATCGCCATCTTCTGCTCGCTCGGGATGAACAGGATAATCAGCGCAGCGAGCAGCGGCGCGGCCAGTGTAGCGAGGACGATGTAGCCCTGGCCCTCATCGAAGGTCATGGATTAAGCCCTCACCATCAGCCCGACAACCGCCAACCCAACGACGCCAAGCGTGATCGCCATCGCGTAGTTGGGCACGCGCCCGGACTGCAAGAATT
>JBDTVB010000168.1:0-5097 GCA_040007415.1 Anaerolineaceae bacterium | reverse complement strand
CAAAGCCGAGCTCGTCGACCAGCACGCGGCACTTCTCCTCGGAACCTGCCACGCCCACCGTGCGACACCCGCGAAGTTTCGCGATCTGCCCGACGATGTGGCCCACCGACCCGGCGGCGGCTGAGACGACAACCGTCTCGCCGGACTGCGGCTGTCCAACTTCCAGGAGGCCGAAGTAGGCGGTCAGCCCGTTGGTGCCGAACACACCGAGGTGGAGCGCAGGGTCAGTTCCAGGTTCCACCAGCCGCAATGATTTCGCCGCGTGAACGGAGTAGTCCTGCCAGCCAGTTGGCGCCACGACCAGGTCGGTTGGGTTGAAACCTTCGGCGCGCGAAATCTCAACTTGGGCGACGCCTGTCCCGCCCATGACCACACCGGCAACTGGAGCACCTGCATAGCTCGCGCTTCCCTGCAGGCCGGCACGCTGGCCCGCGCCGATCGTCACAGCCAGAAGGCGACATAGCACCTGGTTTTCGCCACATTCAGGGATCGCCCCGGCGCGAATCTCGAAGTCAGCGGCTTTAAGGCGGCCTTCAGGGACCGAAGCGATGACGACCTGGCGGTTCTCCGGCATATGATCTCTCCTCATGATTCGCGGCGGGCTCGAGCGCAGTAGCCCAAAGGCCAACACATAGTAGTCCGTTAAGGACAGCGGCGGTCGTCGAAGAGGTCTCCGCTGACGCAGCAGTTCTTTGCCTTCGCGCTGCCAGAACTGAGCCACGCGGACCGCGACCAGGCGAGGGAGTACTTCGACCTCGACGTCCTCCGCGGTGTGGGCAGCGGTCCCGGCGGAGGGCACTACCGCTGCCGGCCCCTGGGTGGCGACAACCTCTTTACAGCCGTGCGCTTCTCCATCGCGATGGACAGAGTTGAAAAGGTGAAGGACTCGCAGAGCGCGGTAGACGCCCAGGCGCTGCTTGCCCAGGCATCGAGGGTTCGCGACTCATTGAAGCGCATCGCCACGATGCAGCGCCACGCCACCTTGATACGCTCCTCGGCGGATGCCGTGTCAGACGAAGCATCGAACTTGCGCACGGAGGTCTGTGATGCCCTGCGCGTGGTCGAAGAGTCGCTCGCAACGCTACGGCAGGCGGAAGCAGCCTGCCTGCCCAGCCCATCGACCATTTAGGTGACGAACAGTTCGGAAGGTCTCGTGCTCTCGCGCAGTCTTCGCTCGAGTTCGTAGGACCTCCCGATCCATCGTTCGGGTACGTCGAGGGGATCTTCGCCCGGTCGGCCGTCCAACAACTCGATGACCTGCGGGAGATGGGCAGCGGAGAAAGTTCGAAACCATTCGTACTCTCCGTCGCTGCTCACTGATGCCGTGCCTGGTCCAAGATCCTGGCCATCGATGTGGTGGGCGCCGGCATCGTCCACATGGGCCCACAAGGCGCGCCGATCGTGACCCTGCTGCTCGTCTCGAAGTGTCACATTCTCCATGGTTCCTTCCCTCCTAGCATCACGGCTTGTCTTCTCGGCCGCGGTGCCTCTATGACCGGTTCGCAAACTACCGACGCCGAGGGTGGGGCCGCTTCCTCGAAGCCCCGGGCATATTCGCGTCTGCGAGCTCGAAACTCACGTTTCTGCGCATGCCATTCATCACTCGGATGAGCGGTGCAAGCAACGACTCCAACTGATGCCTCCGAATCGTCGGCGCGGCTGTAGTTGACCCCGGTAGCGATGATGATGACTATGCGTCACGAGAGGTTTCGTGCCGACCCCCCCCTGCCCGAACCTAGTGCACCCTTCGGAGTGTCCCCATGAGCAGCGCCCCATCAAGACCGATCTGCAATCTCTGCGCGAAGATCCTCCCCGCGGCAGACGCCATGCGCTCGCCCCGCCTCTGCGGCGATTGCCGCCCGGAGCGCCCTGGAACCTGCGCCTGCTGCGGCTTCCCCAGTGCAAGCAGCATGGCGCGCCAGACCGGCTTCTGCGTCATCTGCCGCGAGACGCTCCTCGCAACGCCACCGGGGCCAGAACGGCAGGTCGCAGCCGCGGAAGCGCGGGTACGTGCGGCAGCCGACGGGCGGGATGACCCGAAGACGCTCGCTCTGGAGTCGGCAGCACTCATAGACGGGCGCCCCTGGTGGCAGTCGAAGCAGCAGCACTACGTGGCAAGCTACACCGACGTTTCCATCCTTAATGTCGAGGCGCAGCTGGCAGCCCCGCACGGCTGGTATATCGTCGAGACCACGGGAATCGGCGGTCATCGGAGCGTCGGCAAGATCGCGATGGGTGCGTTCCTCGGGGGATTGCCCGGCATGGCCCTCGGCGCCGGGCGCTCAGCAGACACAATCACAGTCACTTGGCGCCGCGAAGACCAAGTGATTAACGCAGTACCACAGTCAGAATCCGTCGGACCCCTCGCCTTGTTGCGCCAGTTGAAGTCGATGCTTGACGAGTCGCTGATCACCGAGTCGGAGTACGAATCCAAGAAGCGGGATCTGCTCCAGAGGATGTAGCTGGCTGGCCGCTGCCGGAGGTCCGGGTCCTGGGCAGCAGCAGATGGGCCCATTGGGCACGTCCCGTTCGGCGACCGAGAAGGCCCGCATCCCGTCAGTCGGCGATGGGCCGTTGGCCTTCCACGCGGAGGACCGTGGGCGCTTGATTCATGTATACCTCGGCACGGCGGCCCTCGAACCGGACTCGCAGCTGTTTGCCCGCGAGGTCCAATTCGAATCGCAACACATGCTCAACTGCGCCCGAAAGGACGAGCAAAAGAACGCCCACCAGACGGAACCTGGCTAGGAACTCCGCCTCCGAGTTCGAACCGCCTCTGAGCTGCGTGACGGCGATCGGGGAGGCTTCCAGCGCCCCTCTGCCAATCCTGCCAGCAACGAACGACTCCAGCATTGAATCGTTGCCAGATACTCGCGCATCGGTTGGTGGCTCCGCGAACAGTATTAGACGGGCTCTCATTTCAGCGATCTCGTCCGCGCTGATGCCGTTGTACGACGATTCCATCAATGACGTCCTCGGCGGTGCAATCTCAAACGTCAATTGAGCGCGGTCGCCCGTCCGGTCCGCCTCCGTTCTCACGTTCGTCGCGACGACCACATGTGCTTCATCGTCGTACGCCAGGTGCCATTCCCGGCGGCTGTCACGGAGGATCGCACGTTCTTCGCCTGTTCGGGGGCGTATCCCCAGTTCAACGCGACCTCCGGATCGCACGCGTCGTTCCGCATTGAAGAAGTGAAGATCACCGCCGGGAGCGCCCAGCACCAAGTTGCTTGATCCCGTTGCACCGGCGGCAGGCGGCGCAGCCGCCGACCCCGCCGAGGTAGTTCCACGGACTGCTCGGAGGATGTCAGCGACCACGCTTTCCAGGCCGCTGCTCCAGAGGGCCGCCTTGCGTCCCGCCAGGATCGGCGAGTGCGATGTGACCTCGTCCCGGCTGATGTTAAGCCAGACCGGCAGGATGACCTTTTGACCACTGACCTCTCGCTGAAAGAGCCCATCCAACTCAGCCCCCGTCCAGTACTTGCCACCGCCAAAGAACGACGGAGACAGGACGACGACTCCGTAACGCGACTGCGCTAGGCCTTCTTCAATCTTCTTTTCTGCCGCACGCTGTCACCCAGCGTCAATTCGTACTCGTCCAGCCACACCGCCAGGCCCGCGTCGGACAATGCCCGAGCCAGAGGTCGAGCCACTTCGTCCTTGTCTTCCGAAGCATGAGAAACGAACACGTCGCGCACAGCGGCAGGATAACTCAGCAGAGTGGCCCGGTCTCGAGCGGCTACCAACCGGTCTCTACCAAGACCACCTTTGTTTGTCGAACTGTTCGGGCTGGCCGGCGCGGTGAAGGAGGAACCTGCGCTCCTTCTGACCCCACGCATACCCCAGCCTGTCTCCAAAATCGAACGCCAGCTGGCGAACGCCGTCGCTGTCCGGCCATTCACCCAGTTCAGTCTTGAACAGGAGGTGATCGTCGAGGCAGGAACTCGGTTCTAGCTGGAAGTCCCCAAGCTGTCGCCAACCATCAGCGAATCCGCCAAGGAACGATCCATTGGTTCCAGTCACTGCCAAGACGCAGAGATATGGTCCCTGTACGCCGTCTCGTTCCTTCAACTCCGAAAACACAGTCAGGGCGTTCCAAACGAGGGCGACGATCCGTCCAAGGTTGAATGCCTTGGCGTCGCGGAAAGCGAACGCTACCTCAGAGCCTGCAAGCATTTCGACCACTCCGCTCCGCTCGACAGCTATGGCACGCTCCCACGTCCCCCCACTCCTCGGACGCTCGACAATGCACGCCGCGTCGGCCGCTGGAGCCACCATCGAACCCCAGCTCGTCTTTTGGCCTGTGATCGGGTCCCGGTGCGGTCCGCCGACCCAGGCCCAAAAAGCCGAGTCGAACTTGATCGTTGAACCTTCAGGGTCGGCCGGGAGTACCACCAGCCTGAGTGAAACCTCGGTGAGATTCCGCGCCAAACCCCCGGCACCGAACGAGACACAGGCCGTGTCCTCTATGTGTGCGTGTCGGAGCCAGCGTCGCCAGCGGTGCCGCAGGATTTCCGTAGCAATGACGTCTTTCAGCCACGTGGACCCACCCTCCGTCCGACCAACCCAAGGCGAGGGCGGTCAGCCTGTCGGCGATTCTAGCCGATCGCGTCGCCTTTGCTCCTCTCGGGCCGCCGGCACAGACTGGTTCGCCACCCCCGAGACCGCTTATCCGGACAGCGACACCATGGGGTCATCGTGTCGCCTGTGGTAAACGCTCGTGAGCACCACCGAGAAGCGCCTCGCCCAGGCCACCGAACAGCTCACAGGCGCGCTCACGAGCGCAGGCTGGAAAGTCGAAGAAGGCGAAGCACATTCACTCCGGCGCACACAAAAGCGGCTGAGCCTTCGACCCTTGCCCGCCCCGAAGCTCGGACTGGAGCGCGACCTCCCGCTTCTGTGGGGAATGAAAGCCTTTCCCGATGACCAGCACGAGACGCCCACCACCTGGCCCGCCGTGCGCGACCATCTCGCTTTCGAAATGCAGCGCGGACTGCAGATGCGCTGGCAGGACCTTGCCGCCCGTCGCGTGGTGCTGGATGAATTGAGCGAGGCTATGGGCGGGCTCGACATGACGCATCCCGACCTCCAGCGCGG
>JBDTVB010000167.1:0-5134 GCA_040007415.1 Anaerolineaceae bacterium | reverse complement strand
CCGTGCCAGAAGCCGCTGACTACCACCCCCGCAACCTACCCTGGGACCTGATGGAGGCCGGCAACCCGTCCGATCGTTCGCGCCTGCTTCACCTCGCTATGGCGAACCGGGGCACCCACCTCTTCGGCGATGGTGGAATGACGAGCTCCGTTCACACCGGCGACGACTTGAGCATCGCCCTAGACGCCTGGCGGGGGTCCCTGGTCGCGCTTCGCGATGAAGGGGCGTTGTGATGCGCTTGCGGCGCAGGAGTAAGATGGCCACATGCTCTCGACGATCTTCTTCATCGCCATCCTCGCTGGACCGTTCATCCTCTTCCTGGTGAACGCGCTCTCTCAGCGTGCGAAGTCCACCGGGATTCTTGGCGGGATCAAGATGCCGAAGGCGGCCAAAGCCCCTCGCGCTCCCGGCGAAGCCCCGATTGGCCGGGCGCCGAAAGCCAAACGAACTACCATGCGCGCCCGCCGGGTTACCTACTGTGGCAGAGGGTTCTCTCACTTCGCGTTGGCCATCGTCGGATCCCAGGATGCCTGCCGGTTCTGTGGCCGGCTCGAGCCGGTCCCATCCGGCGGCACGGATGATGAAGAAGCGCATGCCGCTGTTGCCGAAGTCGAACAGCTTCTTGACCACGGTCCGAAATAGCGGCGCACCGCCTTAGAGGCGCGCCTTCAGGTACTCCATTGTCGCTTGCGTACTCCCGGGCCCAGTCGAGATCAGTTGGGCGAGGAAGTCTGTCGCTCCAGCCGCTTCGAGCCGCCCGATCGCCGCGTCCAGCGCTTGCTTGTCACCAACCAAGGCAATGTCTGCTGGGCCGGCCACCCCCTCGCGGTCAAGCATCGCGCGATACGATGGGAGGCTGTTATACCAAGCCGTCTGCTGGGCTAACTGCGCCCTGGCCGCGGCCGCATCGCTCGTCAACGCGATCGGTAGCCCAACCGCGATCCGTGGCGTCGACCTGCCAGCGTCCGCTGCCGCCGCCGCGATGGCTGGAACAATGTGGCTCTCCAGCGTCTTTGGCCCAACCCACGAGGTGATCGTGCCATCGGCGAACGTCCCTGCCAGTTTCAGCATGGCCGGCCCCATCGCCGCCACCAGGAGCTGTACCGGCGGCGCGGCCACCGTTACCGGCGTGTTCACGTGATACGTCTCGCCCTGGAAGTTCGCCGCCTCGCCTCGCAGCAACGGCGCAAGAACCGAGAGGTACTCGTACATGTGTTTTGCCGGGTGTTCGTACGGAATACCGAGGGCGTCTTCCATCATTACTTTGTGCGAGAGCCCGATGCCGAGCGTAAATCGCCCACCAGCCGCCGATTGAGCAGTAAGCGCCTGCTGGGCCATCACCACAGGGTGCCGTGGGAAGGTGGGTACGACAGCGGTGCCCAGCTCCACTCGCACTGTGTGGCTGGCGATCACCGCGAGCGCCGTGATGGCGTCAAACCCGAACGCCGTAGGCATCCACACGCCGTGAAAGCCGGCCGCTTCAAGTTCACGGGCGCGGGCGACCAGCCCTGGAACGGATGTTTCGCCGCGCGCGCCAAGGCCGATGGTGAGTGAAATCTTCAGTGGGTAGCTCCAATACGTTGTTGGGTGTTCATCGACTCTACCCCAGAGCGCGGTCTTTCACGCGTTCGCACCCTCCGGACTGCGCAGACACGCCGGGGTGCAGTAGAATCCGCACCATACGTTTAGGGACAGGCTAAGCAATCCGCGGTGAGGGATTCCCTACCGGTGCGCGAACGCTCGTCGTGGAGGTGTTTCTTGCCAGTTGAACCAACCACTCTCTCCGTCCGCAACGGAATGTTCACGGTCCCTGTTTACCGCAAAGGGAAGGGTGCTCCACTGCTCTGGCTTCACGCCGCTGGTGGCCTCAACAAAGGCTGGACTCCCGAACTCGAGGCGCTCTCTCAGCACTACGATGTGATCGCCCCCGTTCACCCGGGCTGGGATGACACCGCTGGTCTAGAGCTGATCGACGATATCCATGACATGGTCGTCTACTACCAGGACTTCCTTGACACGCTCGGACTGGGGTCGGTTAACGTCGCTGGCCACTCCATCGGCGGGATGTTCGCCGCTGAACTGGCGGCCGCTCGACCGGATATGGTGAAGAAACTCGTACTGACCTGCCCGGTCGGCCTCTGGATGGACGAAACGCCGGTCGCGGACCTGTTCATCGCCCTCCCACACGAACTCCCGGCCCTGCTTTTCGGCGATCTCACCAATCCGATTATTCCGCAGCTCTTCACACGTCCAACTGACCAGGACGAGCTGGCGAACGCCATGTACCTCCAACTCACCAACTTCTCGGCTACCGGCAAGTTCATCTGGCCACTGCCGGACAAAGGCCTGAAGAAGCGGATGCACCGCATTCAGTCGCCAACGCTCATCCTCTGGGGGGAGCAGGACAGGCTAACGCCGCCCGCCTACGGGCCGCTCTTCGCGTCCAAGATCGCGAAGTCCCAACTCGTGACGATCCCTGGGGCTGGACACATGCTCCCCCTCGAAAACTCCGAGGCGTGGGCGAAGCAGATCGTCGCGTTCTTGGGCTGACCCCCTGCTCCGGACGGCGACTCCCGCGAATGGCGGAATCGATTCCAGGACCGCGAGCGAAAAGAGGCTGGCCGTGAGCGGGAGGCCGTGAGTTCCACACCAGCGGAGGCGGCGCGCGCGCCGAAGCGGTCGCCGCTCTGAATTCGCGCTTGGTCCCAAGACTAATCTATCACCGGAGACCTCGAAGAGACTTCGGCAAATCTTACCAAACCATTCCGGCTAACGTCTCTGCCGCATGATGGATCGGCTCAGCGCCCGCGCTACGCACTGAGGAACGCGTCCAGCGCCTTTACAGACTCCGGTTCGCTCAATATCGGCGCGTGACCGACTCTCGGGATCTCCACCAGCCGCGCGTTCGGCATCACTTCTACCATCTTCGCGGCCGTGGCGGCGTTCAGGACGTCGCTCAGCGCGCCACGCAGGATCAGTACCGGGGCAGTAACCGCCTTCGCCGCCTCCCACTGGTCCATCGCCGGCTGAGGGCCGCCGAACTTGCGCACTGCCGGGTCCATCTTCCAGACGTACAGGCCGTTATCGTCCTTGCGCACATTGGCCCGTGCGAACTCCACCACCTGGTCTTCCGGAAGATGTTCGACCATCGGACCATAGTTCTCGCGGTAGTACTTCAAGACCGCTTTCATGTCCGCGAACATCTCTGGAGCATGCCCGACGTACGCGGAGATGCGCTCCAAGCCCGCCGGGTCGATCTCCGGTCCAATGTCGTTGAGCACCACTCGCTCCACCCGCTGCGGGAACTTCGAGGCGTAGTTCATGGAGATGACTCCGCCCATGGAGGTGCCGATGAGGGTGAATCGTTGCAACCCGAGCGCCTCACGGACTGCTTCCAGATCGGCAACGTACATGTCCGTTGCATACGATTCCGGTTGGCCCCAGGCGCTTTCGCCCCGCCCGCGAACGTCCAGGCAGTACACGTGGAAGTTGGCAGCAAGATGGGCTGCGATCACATCGAAAACGCGTGCCTGACCGGCCAGGCCATGGATCATCATCACCACCGCCGAACCGGGCGATCCGCGAGCAATCAGGTGATGGCGGATGCCGTTGGCTTCAACGTAGATATCGCGGGTGGCTACGGGGCTCGGCATGGGGCGCACTCCACTGACTGGGTTTGGGTTGGAGCGGGATTGTACATCGCGTGGGGCGTAACGCGAGAGACTGGCAGCTAGAGCGGTCACCGACGGGCGACGCTCCCGCCCGCGCGTGCCAATTGCCGATCGAAGGTTGCCGCATGGGCTTGTTCGAACACCGGGATCACCTTCGGGAGGATCGCGCTCGGTTTGGCCACGGTGTGAAACCGCATCGCTAAACGAAGAGGTGAAGCGGCATCTGTGTTGGGTGCACCGTCGCCCCGCTTTCGAGGAAATCACGCCCCACAAGTTCGTCAGCAACACCAGGCCCGACGATGACGTTTCGCCCGATGTGCATCCCCGCGGGGATCGTCACCCGTTTACCGAGGATGTTAATGCCCGCGTTCACGATGTCCGGCCGCTCCAAGTTCACCACGCCGTGGCCGCCCTCGCCCACAACTGCGTTCTCGCCGACAGTCACCTCTTTGTCGAGAATCGAGCGGTCGATCGTTGCGCCGGCATGGATAACGCAATTGTGCTGGATGATCGAATCTCGGACTGTCGCGCCACGTTCGATGATGACGCCCGGCGAGATCACTGAACGGTAGACACTCCCGTCGATCTGTGCCGCCGGCGAAATCAATGAGTTCTGCACGATCGAATCGGGGCCGAACCGCGCCGGCGGAAGAATGCTCCCGGCCGTGCGCAGTCGCAGGTTTGGATCGTCCAGGTTCATCTCGGGGTTAGCCGAGAGCAGGTCCATGTGCGCGGACCAGTACGATTCAACGGTGCCCACGTCGCGCCAGTAGGATTGGTACTGGTAGCCGAACACGCGGTGAGTCTTGAACATCCGCGGAATGATGTCACGCCCGAAGTCGTGTTTGCTGGCGTCGCCAGCGTCGGCATCGGCTTGCAGGTGCTCCACCAGTACGTCCTTGTTGAAGACGTAGACGCCCATTGAGACCCACGGCGAACGCGGCTTTTCCGGCTTCTCCTGGAAATCGATGATTCGCCCACTCTGATCAAGGTCCAGCACGCCGTAGCGGTGGGCATCCTCCCTCGGCACCGAGTACACCGCAACTGTGGCGTCCGCCGCCTGGCTGCGGTGGTAGGCAATCATGTTGCGATACGACGTGAGGTAGATGTGGTCGCCGGCCAGCACGAGGACCTCGCGAGCCTGGGACTCCTCAATGACATAAAGGTTCTGGTAGACCGCGTCCGCCGTGCCCTGGTACCAGTCCATGTCTGCTCGCCCGAGGTACGGTTGCAGCATCTGCACGCTTCCGTCCAGCGTATCCAGCCCCCACGGCCGGCCCGCGCCAATATGGGTCATCAGGGAACGCGGGCGGTACTGCGTGAGTACCGCGACCTTGTCGATTCCGCTGTTGGAGCAGTTGCTCAAGGCGAAATCGATGATCCGGTATTGCCCACCGAAAACCACGCCCGGCTTCGCACGCTGCTCGGAGAGGACCGAGAGACGGTCACCTTGCCCGCCGGCG